>SCQT01000039.1 GCA_004322015.1 Chitinophagaceae bacterium | reverse complement strand
GAAGGCTTGATCTTTCTTCCGCTGGTAATTGACTAAAGGCTGACCTGATCTCTTTTGCATTCATCTTGCATTATTTTCTACAAATCTACAAAATAACACGCATTTTTAAGCTATAGCCATTTCTTCTTTGTAACGATTCATCAGGGACATCTCGCAACCATCACTGACTATCTCATTGGAATTCCCTTGGGAATTGTCCTCAACGTATTCGGAATCCTTAAGCCTATTCAATGGCTCGCCGACAAGCATACGACTTATATTTTTGAACAAAGGAATTTACTGCCGAAGGACCGGAAAAGTTCCACGGTGGAAATGCCAATGGTTTCATAGAGTACGGAAGGATAAAGAACAGGCTGTTACAGGAATAAAATTGGATTCCGTTCAACACATCATTAAGTTGTCACTAAAACAAAAATTTCAGTCAGCCGCCGCAGAGTCCTTATAAAAAAATATAGACGAATTTTCACCTAGGTTTCCCGTTTTGGTAACTTTTCTTTATCTTTGACAAAATATAAAGTTGAGAGTAATTGCCAAGAAGACATTGAGAGAATTTTGGAATAAACATAATGATTGTGAACAACAATTAAAAGCTTGGTACCTGGAAGCTTCAAAAGCCAAATGGACAAACCCAAATGAAATAAAATCCGAATATCCAAGTGCAAGTATTATTGGCAACGACAGGGTTGTTTTTAATATAAAAGGGAATAGCTACCGGCTTATTATTAAGATAAATTTTGATTATCAAATGGTGTGGATTCGCTTTATCGGAACACATGCTGAATATGATAAGATAAACGCAAAAGGAATTTAACATGAACATCAAACCTATAAAGACAAAGAAAGATTATGAGCAAGCAATGCTTCGGCTTGAAAGTCTGTTCGACGCAAAAAAAGGAACACCCAAAGGCGACGAATTAGAGATATTGAGTTTGTTAATTGAAAAATATGAAGACGAAAAATTTCCCATTGACCTGCCCGACCCAATTGAAGCAATAAAGTTCCGTATGGAGCAATCAGGGTTAACTCAGACTGACTTAGCAAATATCGTAGGACAAAAAAGCAGAGCCAGTGAAATTCTAAACCGGAAGCGAAAGCTTTCGTTAGACATGATTCGGCAGCTTCATAAAAGGTGGCACATTCCGACAGAAGTATTGGTACAGGCTTACTGATGCTGTACTTCTGCCAACATATAAGGCTTTAATGCAATGGATCCGCCTGAGACGGAGGAATTGTAATGTAAACCTATTCTACTCTCAATTTCTACGGCAGATTTAGTAATAGTATATGATATCCGGCTATAAAAAAAACTCCGCCGCAGCGGAGTTCTTATAAAAAAATACAGACGAATTTATTTCAATTTGAATGCTTTTTTGATCTTATCTACATAATCCAGCTTTTCCCAGGTAAACAGTTCCACTTTCACAGTTTTCTTTCCCCCATCAGGAGAAACGAAAGTCTTAGTCACTACTTCATTATTTCTGCCCATGTGACCATAGGCCGCAGTTTCCGAATAAATGGGATTACGCAGTTTTAATCTTGTTTCAATAGCGTAAGGACGCATATCAAACATGTCCTCTATTTTCTTGGCTATTTCTCCATCGCTCACATTGACTTTGGAAGTCCCGAAAGTAGTTACATAAATTCCCATCGGCTTTGCTACACCGATAGCATAAGAAACCTGCACCAGCATTTCATCAGCTACACCGGCCGCCACCATGTTTTTGGCGATATGCCGGGAAGCATAGGCTGCGGAACGATCTACTTTGGATGGATCTTTTCCGCTGAATGCTCCTCCACCGTGAGCGCCTTTACCACCATAGGTATCCACGATTATTTTGCGTCCTGTAAGTCCGGTATCTCCATGAGGCCCGCCAATAACAAATTTCCCTGTCGGATTTACATGATATTTGGTCTTATCTGTAAACAATTTGCGAAGCTCCGGCTTCAATTGTTTTTTTACGCGGGGAATGAGAATATTGATCACGTCTTCCCTGATCTTTTTTGCCATTTGTGCATCGGTATCGAATTCATCATGTTGTGTGGAGATAACGATCGCATCAATGCCCACAGGCTTGTTTTTATCATCATATTCAATGGTTACCTGTGATTTCGCATCGGGGCGCAGATATTTCATCTGTTTATCTTCACGGCGTAAGGCAGCCAGTTCCAATAATAATTTATGGGCCAGATCGAGCGGCAGCGGCATATAATTATCCGTTTCATTCGTAGCATAGCCAAACATCATTCCCTGATCACCGGCGCCCTGATTTTCTCTATCCTTCCTTTCCACTCCCCTGTTTATATCGGCAGATTGCTCATGAATAGCTGAAATCACTCCGCAGGAATGTGCTTCAAACATATATTCGCTTTTGGTATAACCTATCTTCCTGATCACATCACGGGCTATTTTCTGCACATCCAGGTAAGCAGAAGATTTTACTTCGCCTGCCAGCACCACCTGACCGGTGGTTACCAAAGTTTCGCAGGCTACTTTGCTCTGCGGATCAAAAGCGAGAAAATTATCTATTAAGGCATCGGATATCTGATCAGCCACTTTATCCGGATGACCTTCGGAAACTGATTCAGAAGTGAAATAGTAGGACATTGATTTTATGATTTAATGGTTGTATTGTTTGATTGCTCTATTGTTTGATTGTTCCGAAAATTCGGGAGGGTTTGATTGCCGGATTATTTAATCGAATGCTTTACCTTCCCATTTTCCGACTGCTATTTGCCAATTGCGAAACTCTATTTTTTTTGCTCTAATGCTTCTTGTTGATCCGCAAAATTATTTCAACTTATTGGATTTTGGTATAAACTACATGAAGTTTAATACCATAATTCGCCTTGCTTCCACCACCTATTACAACTCTCCCCGGATCCATAGTTTGACCGCTGGCATCCATTACTACCAGCCTGAATCCATAATTATATGCCGGATAAATAGGATTGTTGCTGATCAAATGTTGAAGATCCCTGGTAATATTGATCCTGTACTGCGCTACCTGCTGACCCTGGGTATTCGTAATCATCTTTTTTATACCGCCGAAATAAGACAGGTTAGAAAATTGAACCGCATGTGTCAACGAATTCACCACTGCTCCGGCGTCATAAACATAACCCAGTGAGTCTCGTGAGGGGCCGGTATATTTATATAAAAACAAATTATCCGGCGCCGTGAAGGCGGAGGCATCAGCATCAGGGATCTGGGTAATAATAAGTTCTGCCTTATTAATGATGGCGTTGGGGAAATTCTGCAGATAGGGGATAGTAATATTAGCGAACAGTCCCGGGCTGCTTTGAAGATAGATCAAAGAATCCCCCTGAGCAGAAGTGGTATCATTAAAATGCATAGCAGCCATTGAGCCGGTATAATCTCTCCGGACATATTCGGTAAAAGCACAGGTATTTACATTAAAAGGAAAAAATGCCTTTAAAGAATCAGTTGTGCTGTTGTGATAGAATACGGTAATCCCTGTATAAGAACTATTCAATGCTAAATATAGAATGGATCTCCTTCCCGGTGTTGTGGTATCAGGGACCAGGGCCAATCCATTCAATAGCTTATGAAAAGCAGAATCATTGGTAAATGCACCAGTGGCGCTTTGTTGCATCAGTTCCTGTCCGAAAGCATTACTGAGCCTGATGCGCAATTGAGGAGGCTGCATTACACCATATACATTCACTGAATCCTGCAAAGAATAAGGTGTGATAGTGACAGTTCCCAAGGGCGTATTATTGATCGGGATCTGCTGGTGCTGATAGTAATAAACAGTATCGCTGAAGGAAGGATCATTGACAGGATACACCGTATAAGTTTGCTGTCCTAAAGAGTCTCCGTAATATCCTGCATACCGGTATGATAAGACTGCGGAATCCAAGACGGGATTAGTGCCGGTATAAGTAAAAGCTACGGCAGGAAGTCCGAACTGTGAATAGGTAATGGCAGTGGTCTTTCCAAAAACTGGATCGCCGGTAATGGCGCCTGCCGACATGTGTGTTTGATAGTTAGCTATCAGCGAATCATAAGGTCGGTAAACCGTTTGTGTCTGGACAGTGAAAGTATCCGTTTCTAACGTATTGACATGGTCGGAACCGGGGATCAGGTTTTGTCCTAAGATAGTAGATTCGTTACAACCGGTTGCTGCATATAGGGCGCTTGAAAGAAAAACCGCCGCAACCAGTCGCCCAAACATCTTTTTCCTCATAAATATAACAGATGATTTTTTTAGTTAGCCTGCAATGTAAAAGGAAATTTTTAACCGGCAGCGCCAATTTTTTCATAAAATTCAAGATATTCTTCTACATCCTCTGTGTGGTGTTTGTTATAAGGGAGCAAAGTAGCGCCATTTTCTTCTTTGGCGGTGTCCACTAATTTCTTATCTGCTTTGGTATCTCCAATGGCAATAGCATCGGCGAAATGGCAGGCTCCTGCATTAAGCGCCGC
The DNA here is from genome assembly GCA_004322015.1 of Chitinophagaceae bacterium. Lineage (GTDB taxonomy): Bacteria > Bacteroidota > Bacteroidia > Chitinophagales > Chitinophagaceae > FW021-bin31. The sequence continues at coordinate 4,795 of SCQT01000039.1, read as the reverse complement.
ATTCGTTGACGGAGCGTATAATTCCAGGTCTTTTTCCTTTATCTGGTTACTGATACGGGCTTTTTTCAGAAATTCCGGACCTAACTTTTCCTTAAAAGAATTACCCTGCAACGTATAAAGGCATTTTGCATTGGCGAAAACCGGTTCTTTTTTATAAGCAGTTTTTAAATATACAGGGATCAGCGAAGTCATCCAGCCGCTGCAGTGAATGATATCAGGCGGCCAGCCGAACTTTTTTACAGTCTCCAAAGCGCCTTTACAGAAGAACACCATACGCATGGCATTATCGTCAAACCAATTTCCTTCTGCATCGCGAAACACAGCTTTGCGCTTGAAATATTCTTCATTATCCATAAAATAGACCTGCAATCTTGCAGTAGGAAGAGAGGCTACTTTAATAAGCAATGGAATGTCGTCATTATCAATAATGACATTGATACCGGAAAGTCTGACTACTTCATGCAACCGATGACGCCTTTCATTAACGACCCCGAAACGCGGCATAATGACCCTGACTTCCATATTGGAGTCATTGCATTTTACCACTAATTCGTTCAGCGTTTTTGCATAATCAGTCAATTCCAGGTAAGGAGACATTTCATGCGCAATAAACAGGATACGCTTCTTATTATTAATGACCATTGACAGATATTTGGTAGGTAAATTTCGCTCTCAGGCTGCAAAGGTACAAAGATTTTAGCAATTTTTTCTTATTCCTGCTACAGTCTTGAATATTTTATGAAAATGTTAGGAATATGTGAAATAATTTTCGACGAAATTACTTCTACATTTGCCGCTTAGCAGAATAATGGCTTTATGCTCATTTTTAAAGATAAAACGACCCTGGCAGCCTATCTGAAGTCTTTGCGACGGCAGGGGAAAAAGATTGGTTTTGTCCCGACTATGGGTGCGCTCCACGAAGGGCATCTGTCTCTGATGAAAGAGGCATCCACCCATGCAGACGTGGTTATTTGCAGCATCTTTGTTAATCCCACCCAATTTAATGACCGGAAAGATTTTGAAAAGTATCCCATCCGGCGGGAAGACGATATCAAAAAGTTGCTCGGATCACCGACAGAACTATTGTTCCTGCCTTCTGTGGAAGAAATATACGGGCCAAACACGGTAAACCTGGAAACCTATGATTTCGGGAAGATTGAAAAGATGCTGGAAGGCGTTCATCGTCCGGGACATTTCCAGGGCGTCGGGCAGGTAATGCGCAGATTATTGGAACTCATACAGCCCGAGGTACTTTTAATGGGACAAAAGGATTATCAACAGGTATTGATCATCAATACATTAATAAATATACTTAAAATTAATGCGCAATTAATTATCTGTCCGATCGTGCGCGAGCCGGACGGACTCGCCATGAGCAGCAGGAATCTCCGTTTGACGGAGGAGGCCAGGAGGAAAGCATCAGGTATTTATCAGACCTTGGTTTACATTAAAGATAATTACCGGAGGTCTCCCTTTGATAAACTCGTAAAAAAAGGGATCAATTTCCTCGAAAAACAAGGCTTTCAGGTAGAATATTTAACGATTGCCAATAGCCGCGACCTGCAAGTGGTAAATAAGCCTGTAAGCAGCCCTATGATTTGTTTGGCAGCGGCCTGGTTAGATGGTATCCGGCTTATTGACAATGTTTTTCTATAATTTTGCAGTATGCAAATACAAGTTTTAAAATCAAAGATCCACCGGGTGACTGTCACTGAGGCGAACCTGGACTATGTGGGCAGCATTACCATAGATGAGGACCTGATGGATGCGGCACAAATGATTGAATATGAGAAGGTACAGGTGGTCAACGTAAATAATGGTTCAAGGATGGAAACCTATATTATCAAGGGGAAACGCGGTTCGGGAGTCATTTGCATGAACGGGCCTGCAGCCCGTCTTTGTGCAGTGAATGATACGGTTATCATTATGTCTTATGCGCTGTTGACTCCTGAAGAAGCCAAAAATCATCATCCTGTGGCTGTTTTTCCTAAAGAAGGGAATAAATTATAATGTGAGTGTTCTACTCTTTCTCATTCCATGAACAAAATAATTGGAAATGCAATAAAGCTTATATTTTTTTTCGGACTTGGTATTTTCCTGGTCTGGCTCATTACCCATCATTTAACCCCCGATCAATGGCAACGGATAAAGCAGGTCTTCCGGACTGCTAATTATTGGATATTGCTTCCGGTCTTTCTTGTAGGAACATTCAGTCATATACTGCGTGCTATGCGTTGGCGCATGCTGATTGAGCCGATGGGCTACCATCCCCGCTTATTTGCCACTTTCAGCGCTGTTATGATCGGATACATTGCCAATTTAGCTCTTCCCCGGATGGGGGAGATCACACGCTGCGGGGTATTGTCCCGTCATGAAAATATTCCCATTCAAAAAGTGATCGGCACGATGATCGTGGAACGCGGCCTGGACCTCTTATGTCTTGCGTCCGTGATTGTGGTTTCCGTATTAATACAGATTGAGGTGGTGGGCGGGTTTTTCTATCATACGGTTATCAGTAAAATGATGTCATTGTTCAGTTCCGGTTCCTGGCTCCGGTACGTGATCTTTTTGATTATCATAGCCGCGATTATCACCGGTATGATATTTTTTTTGAAATTATTCCGTCATACCCGCTGGTACAGAAAGCTGGTTCTGTTATTCCGGGGCATAAAAGAAGGGATGCTTACCATAGGTAAAATGAAAAATAAAGGTTTATTCTTTTTATATACTGTGGCTATATGGCTTTGTTATTTTCTAATGGTGTATATAGGCTTTTTCTGCCTAAAGCCGACATCGGGATTAGGAATAAATGCCGGATTATCGGTATTGGGCTTTGGCAGTATCGGCATGATATTGACGCAGGGTGGTATCGGAGCCTATCAGCTTATTGTGGAAAAAACATTGGAATTATACGGAATACTCGAAGCCTACGGATTTGCTTTCGGCTGGCTGAGCTGGATCACACAGACGTTGCTGACCCTGGTGCTTGGTTCCGGCTGCATGATTATACTCCCTTTTACAAAAAGCAGGAAAAAGATAATTGTCGCGGAGAAAACAATATAACAGAATGGAATAGCATCAGCTCTCTAAAATCAAACCCTAAATCAAAAAAAAAAGTGATAAACCTTCCCGCTTATATCATATCCCTGAATCTCTCAAATCGGACCTATTCCTTTTCTTTCTCCACATCGTCTTCCCATTCTTCGTCGGGCAATTGTTCACCGGCCTTGTTAACATTTTCATTTTCTTTCCCCGCCTGACGAGAAAATATCTTTTTCACAATCCTGCCCAGCCGGGTAATATTTTCCAATTGTTCCTGAATGGGAGCCAATGAAACGTCCTGGGGTTGCAGGCCTGTCTCTTTCATCACTACTGCATGCTGCCGGGGATAAATGATCATGAAATTATTTTTCTGGAAATGCCTGTTGATTTTGACCAGCATGTCTTCCATGTCCGGGTCAAATGAGATCGTTCCCTTGCGGGCATTTACCGCTATGAAAAAATCATCCTGCATAATAAAGGATGCAAGCCGCAGCAGGTTCCCGGGCTCCTCATTTGTCAGATACTGAATGCCGATATTTGATTTCTGCCTTTCTACTTCTTTAGTAATGGCCTCTTTTGTTTTTGCAGTACAGGAAACGGTCACGCTGACACCCATCTCCTTAGCCAGTATAAGTATTTTTTGAACAATATGTATGAACCCTATTTCGTATTCTGTATAAGGAGGGAAGGCAATGAGCATCTTTTTATTGGTATTCAGGGGAAAAATAAAATGACATACATATACCGTCTGCCATATATTCTCGAGAATATTATTTAACCTGGTGCCGAATAATCTTTCTCCGGTTTGTCTTTTGGGGTTCCAGCCGATGATGAGGTCTGTGGCATTTTCTTCTTTCACCGCACGGATGATCCCGCTCGCCACGCTCATATCCACCCTGGCTCTGATCTCCACTTCCGTATCTGTGCCTGAAGCGTGTCTGATCACTTTTTCCAGCATCTTTCTGCTTGTCTGTACTTTTTGAATGGCTTCCTCATCATCACGGACAATGGTCAGGGCGTAGATAGGTTGATTCAAACGGACATTTCTTATCATTACAGCAAAATCCATCATCAGCTCAATAGTGAGCGGATTGGAAATCGGTACCAGAATACGTTCTTTGATTTCTTCTGCTTCAGGTAATAATTCTGCCTCCCGTAACACTATTTTTCTGCCGGCATTTTCTGTAATAAAAGAAGAGACAAGACAAGTAATTAATATTAATATAACCGTGCCGTTTAGCACACTTTCATTGACCAATCCGATGTTGTACCCCACTAAAATGACAGCCAGTGTAGCTGCCGCATGGGAACTTGTCAGTCCGAAAATAACCCGGCGTTGCAATTGGGAAAACCTGAATATTTTTTGCGTAAAAAATGCAGCCAGCCATTTTCCGGCAAATGCCACAACAGTAAGTGTAGCTGCCACAATAAGCGCTTCGGGTCCCTTGGTCAGCACCCTCAGATCCACTAACATGCCCACTCCTATCAGAAAGAAGGGAATGAATAAAGCATTTCCGACAAAATCAATTCTGTTCATGATAGGTGAGGTATGCGGGATGAGTTTATTTAATGCCAGTCCGGCAAAGAAGGCGCCGATAATAGCTTCCACCCCGGCTGCCTCTGCAAGGAAGCCTGCCAGGAAAACCATAGCTAAAACAAAAATATATTCCAGTACATTATCTCCCTTCATATTCTTGAAGAACCATCGTCCGATGATTGGAAAGAGAAAAAAGACAATGGATACGAATATAAC
>SCQT01000038.1 GCA_004322015.1 Chitinophagaceae bacterium | reverse complement strand
GAATATACCTTCTGACACTGGCAGACCTTGCAGATGATTTTGTATTTCCTTCGTGCCGGCAGGCTACAGGGCTGAAAAGCCAATGCTGTCCTTTCCAAATTTATCCTTTATCTGATCCAATATTTTATTGAGCTGTGCTTCATCCTTTTCCTGTTGGAAAAGATCCGGTTGTTTCCCTGCGTCAGTCAAGTGTGTATAACGCACCCCCAGTAATCTTACCGGCCGGTTCCGTTGGTAAAATTTTCTGAACAGTGTTAAAATATGTTCCGCCAGTTGTTTTTCGTCTGCCAGCGGAGGCACTGTGGTCTGGCGTGTGATAGTTTCAAAGTCAGCATAGCGCATTTTAACAGCCACACAGCAGGTCCACTTATTTATTTTCCTTAATTCATAACTGTTTATTTCGTTTAATTCCCGAAGTTCTTTTTCCAAAACGGTCATATCGCTCGTATCTTCTTCAAAAGTATTTTCTGTGGAAATGGATTTTTGTTCAAGACCGGTATATACCGGCGTATGATCAATTCCGTGTGCCCGTTCCCATAAAATAGCGCCATGTTTTCCAAGAAAAGTACGCAGCGTATCTTTTGAAGTCTGCGCTAATTGAGCGATGGTGAAGATCCCCATTTTATTGAGCTGGAAAGCAGTTTCTTTTCCCACCATGGGTATTTTTTCCACCGGCATCGGCGCCAGAAAATCCTGTTCTGCCCCCGGTTTTACTTCAATTTGCCCGTTGGGTTTTACTGTGTCAGTGGCGATTTTGGAAACTAACTTATTAATGGAAAGTGCAAAAGAAACAGGTAAACCGGTTTCCTTTGTAATTTTTTTCTTCAGATCAAGTGCGAACTGATAACAGCCCAGAAACCTATCCATTCCCGTCAGATCCAAATAGAATTCATCAATGGATGCCTTCTCATACACCGGCGCTGCCTGAGCAATAATATCCGTGACCTTTTGAGAATATTCCCCGTATTTTCCCCTGGAAGGAGTGACCACTAATGCCTGCGGACAAAGCAATAAAGCTTTTTTCATGGGCATAGCAGAGTGAACACCATATTTCCTTGTCTCATAACTGCAGGCAGCTACCACTCCCCGTTCACTTTCCCAGCCCACTATCAACGGCTTGTCATTGAAGGAAGGATTGACGATTCGCTCTACGGATACGAAAAATGCATCCAGATCGAAATGTGCTATGGCTCTTGTGATCTGTTCCGCCGCCATGATAACAACAAAATTAAAGGAGTAAATTCACAAAATTTTATTTTTCTTAAAATTGTATTTTCACACTATAATTCTGATGTATGGATTGGATAAACAGCACCATTAATCCGCTCAGGGATGTTATTTCCTTTTTGCATAAAAAGACAGAAACCAATGATGTGCAGAAGCGCCAGATCATCCGTGAATTGCGCAATAACCTCATCGTTTTTGAAAATGCTTTTATCAATAACATTTCTTCTGATACGGTCATTGAGAATTTATCTAATGAAGCCATCCGTGAAGCCATCAAGGTGAATTTTCATTTTGATAAAATAAGACCCGGTAAAATAGCTGCGGAACATATTTCAGATGAAAGGAATAAAAAATATGCCGGATGGACGGCAGGTAAACTTTTGGACAAAATAGATGAGAAAATAGAAGAGCTGAAGACGATCAAGCGGCTGAATACAAGCGCTGAAAAAGCTAAAAACAACATTTCCCTTATGCTTAGCAATCTTTATTTCAGAATGAAATTGTTAGCCGATTTTATACGAACGGAATAATATGCTGTGTTTGATCATTGGGTGGTGGTAATAAGTATAGCTTTAGGGGAAATAGTGTCATGTCAAAAATAATGTGTCGTATTTCCCACTAAGGCATAAAGTCCACTAAGGCTTTTCTCCGTGTATTCCCTGTGGCTTTTTCGCCAATTTTTCGTCGCTGCTTCGCAGGGATTTTGCTGCTGCAAAATCCGGGTTTAAAGTTGACTTAACATTATCCATAAGGGAAAGGATGTATCCTGATCCGGCCCCAAACATCTTACCAGTTCTTCCCCCCATACACCGGTTGTCCTCTTTGCTGTTTATCTTTTTTCTCCTGCAGCTTTTGCTCTTCCTGTGCCGCGGCGTTCAATAACTGATCAGCCCGCTGTTTACTGATATCTCCCCGTTCAGGTCTGGGCTGCTGATTCTGGTCTTTATGCTGATCCTGGTTTTGCTGATTTTCCCGGTTTTGATTTTGCTGCTGTTTATTTTGCTTATTCTGCTGATTATTTTTGCTTTGCTGTTTATTATTTTTACCGCCTCCGCCACTATGTTGTTTTTTCAGCATTTCCTGGGCATAAGCCAGGTTATACCGTGCTTCATTGTCGGCAGGATTCTTTAATAAGCTCTCCTTATATGCTTTGATGGCATCTTCCCATTTTTTATCGGACATCAAAGTATTGCCGATATTATAATTGGCCGCCGATTGATGCAATGGATCGGCCGTATTCTCAGCGCTGTGGGTGTACTGCTCCATCGCATCCTGATATCGTTTCTGCTCATACAATGAATTGCCCAGGTTAAATAAACCCGTGGATGATTTAGCGTCTTTATTTAAAGCTTTTTTATATTCAGCTTCCGCATCGGTAAAATCCTGTTTTTCATAGAGCCTGTTTCCCTTACGGATATATTTGTTGATGATCTGGGCTGAAGATTCTTTTGCAACCATCATCCACATCAGCACTATTCCTACGATGATACCGCACTTTTTCATCCGTTCAGAGGTTTTAATGACATCTTCCGTTTCTTAGTTTCAGGTATGACGAATTCCAATAATAACAATATTAATCCGATTCCCAAGAAATATTGGAAATAGCTGTTGTAATCGGCAAAAATATTTTCGCCGAATTCTTTCTTCTGCATGGTATTTAATTCATGGATCAGATTCCCGGCGGCTTCATCCGTATTATCCAGGTGCTGATACAATCCATTCCCTACGGCCGCAATGCCAGTCAGTAATTTATCATTCATTTTAGTGATAACCACGTTTCCTTTATCGTCTTTCAGATAATTCCCGTCCGGCATCATGATCGGAGCTCCCTGTTCAGTGCCTACGCTCACTGTATTTATAACGATCCCGTCATCATGTGCTTTTTTTGCAGCGGCAATGGCATTATTATCCCAGCCTTCCCCATCCGAGATCAGAATAATTGCTTTATGTTTTCTTTCCTTCTGATTAAAGGATTGCTGGCACAGTTCTATAGCCCTGTCTAAAGCTGTTCCCTGCGTCGGAAGCATGCCCGGCGTGGCGCTTTGCAGATACATCCTGGCTGCGGAATAATCCACTGTCAATGGCATTTGCAAATAGGCATTTCCTGCAAAGACCACTAAACCCACCCGGTCGTTGGTCATTTCATCCAGCAGGCGGTTGACCAATTGCTTCGCACGGGCAAGCCGGCTGGGTTGTACATCTGCTGCCCGCATGCTGTTGCTCATGTCCAGGGCGATCATCACATCCACCCCCTTGCGGGTAATTTTCTCCATCTTGTCTCCCATCTGCAAATTAGCGGCGCCCGTTACCATAAAGGCAAAAGCAAAAAACAGCAACCAGAATTTCAAATTCCTGAATCGTTTTGAATAACCGGTAAAAAGCTGTTCCACCAGGCTTTTATCGCCGATTTTCTTTACAGATCTCCTTTTCCATGCGAGCACAGAGACAAAAGCCGCTACAATCAGTATCAGTAAAAACAATGCATAGAGAAATTCGATATGTTGAAATCTTAACATGGACACAAAAATAACCGCTATCCTTTTGCCACAAAAAAATAAAGAACGTTTTTTAGGAAAATATTAACAGAAATATAAAGGAGGCCTCTTTCTTATTCTATACAGAACATATTAAACATTATTTTATTTGATTTTATTTTATTTATCGGTAATATAAAACACGTAACTATCCGCTTAATGATTTTCCGCTCTCCATTCCATCTTTTGTACCTTATTGATCCGGATTTCTTCTTCATCTAACATTTCCCGCAAAATAAGCAGGACAGATTCCTTTTTTAACGAGGAATAGCCGGCCAGCAATTCATTTACACTTTGTGCACCCTCAGTTAAGCGTTCTTTGATCTCCTCATAAATAACCTGTTTTTGCTGAGAAGATTTTAGTTGTTGCCGTTTCCGGATACAAACATCACAGATACCGCAGGGCAGGCTTTCGCTCTCATCAAAATAAGTCAGCAATAATTTACTTCTGCATATTTTGTCATTTTCTACATACGATATCATAGCATGTACCCTGTCTTCGTAGGTTTTCTTCCTGGCATGAATCCGGTGCATGTGCAGGTTCAGATCATCTACCACCCTGCGTTCCTGCATAAAATAGATCTGCGGCTTGTCTTTGGCCGGCTGAAAATCAAGGATCCCGTATCGTTGCAATTCATGCCATTGCTGAACAACTATTTTCTCGTTTATTTTCAGCATGTGGCTGACCTGCTTTTCGCTTACGTTAATATAATTATTAAAGATACCCTCATAAGTTCTCAGCAGGCATTTGACCATATTATCCAATGCGGGATTCTCTTTTTCAAAACGATATAATTCATTCTTCGGAACAGTAAAACAAATCCTGGATGACAGCAATACACTATCGGTAAATGTCAGTATTTCCTCTTGTTCCAGCACTTTTAATATATGTGTCACCAAAATGATATTCAAATGAAAAGTTTTGGTAAAGTCATTCAGATCAAAATCATAATACATACCTTCTCCGCTACCTGCGGGTATTTGCAGATAGCTGACGATAGCACGATATATTTCCCTGATCTTTTCAAGGGGAGGGTAATTTGTTTCAATATTTTCCTCCAGCGCCTTTAATTCATGCTGATTATAAAGTAATACGCAATAGGATCTTTTACCATCCCTCCCCGCGCGTCCTGCTTCCTGATAATATGCTTCCGGACTATCGGGTACATCATAATGTATCACTGTCCTTACATCCGGTTTATCTATACCCATTCCGAAAGCGTTCGTGCAAACCATTATGCGCGTTTCATTTGCTATCCAGGCCTCCTGGCGTTGATTACGGTCCCCGGCATCTAATCCCGCATGGTAGAAATCAGCCTGTAATCCGGATTGGTGAAGGTAAGAGGCTATTTCGCGCGTTCGTCTTCTGCTTTTGCAAAAGATAATACTGCTGCCGGATACTTTGTGTAAGATATCTATGGTTTTATTCAGTTTGGCCTGCTCGGAGAAAACCGTATAAGACAAATTTTCCCTGAAAAAGCTTTTAATCAGGACATTCTTTTTTCTGAACTTTAGTTTTTCCTGGATATCCGCCCTTACAATTTTAGTGGCCGTGGCGGTAATGGCTAAAAGAGGTACTTCAGGCAGGTGTTCCCTCAATTCTCCGATCTGTAGATAGGCAGGACGAAAATCATAACCCCATTGAGAGATGCAATGTGCTTCATCCACCGTGATGAGATTGACATGCAGGTCTCCGATGTAATCCAGGAACAAAGAAGTCCGCAGCCGTTCAGGTGAAAGATATAACAGCTTAAAATTGCCGTATAAGGCGTTTTTAAAAGCCTTTTCCACTTCCCTGCCGGACATTCCTGAATGAATGGCAAGTGCAGGGATATGTTTTTCTTTTAAATGTTCCACCTGGTCTTTCATCAGCGAAATAAGCGGGGTAATGACTATACAGATGCCTTCTTTGCACAAAGCCGGCACCTGAAAGCATAATGATTTACCCCCCCCTGTCGGCATCAGCGCCAGCGTATCCTTACCTTGTAAAATATTCCCGATCACCTCACCCTGGAGCGGACGGAATGATTTAAACCCCCAGTAACGTTTTAATATCTCTTCTGCAAGGGCCATATTATCTAAAATTCATCTGACATGATTATTATCCGGTGAGGGCCCGACTTTCCGCTGTTTCGGAGTAACAGTACGATATACCAGACCGTTCGTATGCTTTCCCGTCAAAAGTGCAGATGTTTAACCGTCAGTCCTTTGTTGATGAGTTGCTTTAAAGAATCTATACCTATTTTTAAATGACCATTTACGTATTTAGCTGTCACTTTTTTATCGCTGGTTTCTGTCTTTACCCCTTCTGCGATCATCGGCCGGTCAGAAACCAAAAGCAATGCTCCGGTAGGTATATGATTAAAAAAACCGACTGTAAAAATAGTTGCTGTCTCCATATCAATCGCCATTGCCCGGATTTTATTCAGATATTTCTTAAACTCTGTATCGTGCTCCCAGACTCTCCGGTTGGTGCTGTAACAGGTGCCGGTCCAGTAGTCGCGTCCATAGTCGCGGATCGTGGTGGAAATGGCTTTTTGCAACGCAAAGGCTGGTAATGCGGGCACTTCGGGCGGGAAATAATCGTTAGAAGCTCCTTCGCCCCGAATGGCCGCAATGGGTAAGATCAGATCGCCAAGGTGATTTTTCTTTTTCAGTCCGCCGCATTTTCCCAGGAATAAAACTGCTTTTGGCCTGATAGCGCTTAATAAATCCATAATGGTAGCAGCGCTGGCGCTTCCCATCCCGAAGTTAATGATGGTAATTCCCTCGGCTGTGGCACATTGCATCGGGCGATCCACTCCAATTACCGGGACCTTATTCCATTCGGCAAACTGTTCTACATAATTATTGAAGTTACAAAGCAGAATATATTCTCCGAAATTCTCTAATTTTTCTCCCGTATAACGGGGGAGCCAGTCGGTAACAATTTCTTCTTTTGTGATCATTTTAATTTTTAACCTGTGAATGTATGAAAAATATTTCGTAACGTTACAATCCGGTGCACAATCATCCGTCCTATGAATGATCATATTTCGATATCGCCCCTTATGGCTGTGAGTTATCCGAGTCCTGATTTTGAGATACGCGTGATTAAAGACAAACAGATGATTTGGGATGGCATCCGAAAAAAATATGTGAAGCTTACACCCGAAGAATGGGTGAGGCAAAACTTTTTGCAATATCTTATACAACATGCACATTATCCGCCCACGCTGATGGCTATAGAAAAAGAAATCAGATCAGGTGAATTAAAAAGGCGCTGTGATATTGTGATCTACAAAGAAAGCCATCCCTGGATGATTATCGAATGTAAAGAACCCGGTACCTCTATAAACGAAAATGCGTTACGGCAAATATTAGGGTATAATATGACTTTGCAGGTGGATTACCTGGTACTCACCAACGGCGATTACACCTACGGAATGAAATGCGACGTCCATGGCGGACAATTTATTACCTCATTCCCCGACTATTACATAAAAAATAATTGATCTTTAGGCCGGTTTGTTTCCTTCCATAAAAAAATGTAGGTTTGAAGCTAATGACTAACTTTATTCCCATATTTCCTTTGTCTGTGGTCATCTATCCGGATGAAACGCTGAATCTTCATGTTTTTGAACCTCGTTACAAGCAGCTTATTTCGGAATGTGTGGACCAGAAAAAAACTTTCGGTATTCCCAGTCTGATCAATAATGAGCTGAAAAAATATGGCACACTGATAGAAGTGACCGGTATAGAAAAGCAATATGAAAACGGGGAAATGGATGTTTGTACCAAAGGTATCCGTATTTTTAAAGTGCTGGAAGTAATACATGATGTTCCCCAAAAATTATATTCCGGCGCCATTGTAAACTATCCGCATAATCATGGGCAGGGAAACCCTGAATTAATGCGTATCATACTTAACGGAATACGTGAGTTGCACAAGCTGATGGAAGTTTCCAAAGAGTTTAAAAAGTCCGATGCGGATCTGGTCTCTTATGATGTAGCGCATACCACCGGGCTCTCATTAGAAGAAGAATACGAAATGCTTTGCCTGATGCATGAAAGGCAACGCCAGGAATACCTGAAACGGCATTTGAAAAAAGTTCTTCCAATGATGGTTGAAATAGACCGGCTGAAAAAGCGTATTAAACTTAACGGGCACTTCCAGACTCCCGGTTCTATCCAACCGGGATAACTGATTTTACATCCCCGGGCCTGAAGGGATCACAACTCTTAAATCCTTTGCCAGAGTGAATTTCAACATTAATTTAACGCGGTTTTAACATGTCCCCTCCCGGAATTCTTTGACAGCCGTTTGAAATGTCAGATATTTGCACCCTTTGTATTTTAACATTTAAAGATTTTCATGTCATTCCGAAAATATACATGTTACCTGAAAGGATTAACAGGCCTGCTTTTGCTGCCCTTATTTTTCAGTTTGCCTTCTGAGGCGCAAAACTCGCCCTATTCCAGGTTTGGGTTGGGAGATGTCAACAACAACCAGGAAATTCTGAATCGTGCAATGGGTGGTGTGTCCGAAGCCTGGGCTGACGGTCAGACCATCAATTTTGTGAATCCCGCCTCTTACTCCGATTTGCAGTTGACCACTTTTGATATAGGACTGGATGGAGGAACTCAGAAAATCTCCGATAACCAGAATAATACCTATAACTCCGTTTTTGGTACTTTATCTTATCTCCAATTGGGGGTTCCTTTGAAGAGGGGCGGTGGCTGGGGGCTCACTTTCGGACTTACCCCATTGACCACAATTAATTATAATATTCAGCAAAATGACAGCATCAAGGGTACTACTGAACCGGTTTCCTACCTCTATCAGGGGCATGGCGGCGCTTATCAGGCCTTTGTGGGTACGGGTTTCCGCGTGAAAGGATTTCGTTTTGGGGTCAACGCCGGTTATTTATTTGGCTCTACTCAAAGGAGTACACAGGCGGTATATCCACAGGATAGCATCGGATTATACAATTCAAATACTACTAACCGGACAAGCTTTGGCGGATTTTTCTGGAATGCGGGACTACAGGTCCACGTCAAGTTAAGCAAGAGTACCGCTTTGGAGTTAGGGGTTTCGGGAGGAACCGATATAAAGCTCCCTGCCAGCACAGATTATTTAGCGGAAACCTTTTATTACAGCGGTGATCCGTCAAATCAATCCCCGCAAAACCTGGACACCGTATCGTATCAAAAGGGGGCTAATGGCAAAATTAACTATCCGGGCCATTATGGATTCGGTTTTTTACTGCACGACGACAAACACTGGACTGTGGGCGCTGACTATCAGGTAAGCCAATGGGGGGATTATACCTATTTCGGACAGAAAGATTCACTCCAAAATACCTGGACGCTCCGATTGGGAGCTCAATATGTGCCCAATATGAGTCCTTATACTAAAAGTTATTGGAATCTGGTGGCATACCGGATCGGCTTTTATACGGGAAAAGATTATCTCCATCTTGATGGCAGGGGCTTAAACACGTATGCTTTCAGTTTTGGAGCGGGATTCCCTATCCGGAATTTCTCCCGCGGAACACAATATACCACTATTAATACTTCCTTTGAGATCGGGAAAAGGGGAACCCATTCCGATCCGCTGTCTTCTAATTTTTTCCGGTTTTCAGTCGGGTTTACCCTGAATGACATCTGGTTTATAAAACAAAAATACCAGTAGAAGTGCTGTGAAACGGTTTATTCCATATCTGGCATTCTTTTTTTTCTTTTCCGGATGTATCAATGATCTGAAAAAGATAGAAGCGCTCAGTAAAAAGAATGTGGGTGTGGAAGTTGCGCAGAATATTAAGACCTATTATTACGGCCCGAACGGGCATCTCAAAGGAATCCTTACTTCACCCGTCATGTACCGGTACGTCCGGGATACTCCTTATATGATAATGAATGAAGGGCTGCAGGTTGATTTTTATAATGACAGTCTCCGGATTGAAAGCATTTTGACTGCGAAAAAAGGTGAATATTGGGAGAATACGAATAACATTGTGGTGAAAGACAGTGTAGTAGTGACAAGCATGGGTGGAAAGCGAATTTTAAGAACGGACGAGCTTTTCTGGGATCCGAAAAACCAGCAATTCTATACGCATAGCCTGGCCACCCTGATCACTCCCGAGCAAACCATTACAGGGAAGAATGGACTGACCGCCCCGGCAGATCTTTCATGGTACAAATTCTTTAATACTTCAGGAGAAATGAAAGTGGACTCGAACTATTTTTCACCCTCGCCAGCCACGGATTCTTTAAGAGATACCACCACGCAAAAGCCCGGCACGTGATGGCCGGGCTTTTTGCGCTTTAACCTATTTTTTAACCTAAAATTACCTAAAAAGTAACAAGAAATATGCCAAAAATCCCCATTTTAAAAAATATCACCTGACTTTTCTGCTTTTCCATTCATACCTCCCAAATTTACCCAGCCATCCGGCCACAATAATATAAGGAATATGTAAAAACTGGGCAGGAAAGAACTGCCAGAGCAACCTGGTCTTTTGGAAAAACTTAGCGACCGGCCATAGAAAGAATAGCTCTGTCAGTGCCTTAAAAATAATCAGACCGATACACCATATCCAAAATAACGGATGGAAAAAACCGGCTATGAACAGGGCAAATAAAGTAATATTCCAGAAATATACGAATGCCAGTACTGCCGTGAGCCTTTTATCTTCGTATTTATCAGCCTTGGATGCCCACCGTATCCTTTGATTCATAAAAGCATTCAGACCTTCCGCCGGCAAGGTGTGGACTATCGCTTGTGGATGCTTCAGAAACCCTATTCCATCCGGGTATGCCTTGTACATCTTATACATCAGCAGCATATCATCTCCGGAGGCAATGCAGTCAATCCCCTTAAAGGCGCCCACATCCTGAAAAGCTTTTTTTTCGTAAGCCAGGTTGGCCCCGTTGCACATAGTTCCGCAACGCAATTGTGCAGCGGCCCCTGTGATACCCTGCATACTCAGAAAATCAAGGGATTGAAAGACTTTAAAAAAATCATTTTCGTGATAATAGGAAACCGGTGCCGCAATAAATTTGTATCCATTATGTTCATAAAACCCCACTAAGGTTTCTACCCAATATTTGTGCATGACACAATCAGCATCCGTAGTGATAATCAGATCCCCGGAACAAAGCCCGACAGCGGTTTCAATAGCCTTCTTTTTATAGGAATTGAGCGGGTCACCTTCTTTCAGATGGTCTGCCAGATTGATCAGCCTGACATTCTTAGATGCGAAACTTTTGACCAATTCAGCTGTCCTGTCCGTAGAATGATCATTGACGACCAAAATTTCCACTAATCTCTGCGGATAAGATTGTAAACAAACAGCTTCCAGACAGGTAAGGATATGGCATTCTTCATTCCGGGCAGGAATGATAATGCTCACTTTAGTGTGGAAGTTTATATCATGCACCGGAGGGGCATACGGCTGCAAATGCTGCCAGCCATACCTGTACCACAGCATTAATGCCCCATATAAACCAGCAAGAATGATCAGAATAATAAAAATAATATCCATACTATTCACCACTATTAACAAATCATCTATAGGAAAATGTTTTCAGATCAGGGAGGTATTTTGGCTCAAATATCGAAAAATTTCCTCTCCTACTTCCTGTTTAAGCAGTTGATGCCCAAAATCTACGGCCAGGATCCTGGCAGAAGGAGTATCTTCGAATATCTTGCCATACTTCGGCGGAAAAATGCGGTCATATTTCCCAAAGAAGACAATGACCGGCAACTGGTCTTTCCTTATGAGCCTTTTTATTTCCGGTATCACGGGAAATAAATTTTTCATACAGGTCCAAACCCGGTAAACCAATACACGATTTGCCTCCTCATCTGTATGCAGTCTGACAAACTTATAAATGCTTTCATTGGTTAAGCGGAGCTTATATCCGGTTCCGATAATAAACTTAAATATAGCAGGATGGTAAGTGACGTGACGAAACAAGGCGTGACCTATTTTAGTGTAGGTAACAAAATAATACCAGGGATTTACTTTCAGTCCGTCGGGGGCTAAAAGTACCAGCGCCTCTATTTGTTGAATGAAAACGGACGTGGCACATAGCGCCGCTCTGCCTCCCAGGCTGTAACCCAGCAAAGTAAAGCGAGCTGTTCCAAAATGATGAAGTAATGTGTTGATCAACCGGGTAAGATCATCCGTATTAAAATAGGGATCATTCCACTCCGTATGTCCGTGAAGAGGAAGATCAGGCGCATAAATAGTAAACTCATTGCCTAATGCTTTCTCTAGCACGGAAAAATAACTTCCGCCTTCTTTGAATCCGTGAAAAGCGATCAGTAACTTCGGCCCCGTTCCAAATGCATGAATGGACACCTTATTTGCGTTTATCATTATAAAGAAGGAATCGAACATAAAGGAATTACACCATTTTAATCAGATGTTAAAAGTAAATATTATTGACATCAAATATCTATTTATGCATAGTCCTTAAAAATTATTTACTGAGTAAAATTATTTTTATTTTCGCTTCTGTTCATTTATTCGGGATAATATGAAGACAAAAGCAGATATGCTGGTGCACCATGCTACGGTATATACCGTTGATAAAGATTTTTCCAGAGCAGAGGCATTTGCCGTGAGAGATCATCGCATGGTGGCTGTGGGCACTAATAGCGAGATACTGAATAATTATGATGCTCCTCTCCTGAAGGATGCAGGAAATAAAACTATTTATCCCGGATTCATTGATGCGCACGCGCATTTTTATGGTTATGGAAAATCATTACAGTATGCCGGCCTGAACGGGGCAAAAAGCTGGGATGAAACAGTTCAAAGGGTAAAAGATTTCTCATCTGAAAATCCTTTTCCATGGATACAGGGCAGAGGCTGGGATCAAAATGATTGGGAAGAACCACAGTTCCCCGATAATACCTTATTAAATAATTTATTTTCGCGAACGCCCGTCTTACTTACCCGGGTGGACGGGCATGCGGCTGTCGCCAACCAGGCTGCTTTAGAAGCTGCCCACATTCAACCTCATCAGCACATCGAGGGGGGCGAATTTCAAATGAAAGAGGGAAAATTATCAGGCATTTTATTAGATAATGCCATTGATGCGGTGACTGAAAAAATACCCCCCCTCCCGGCGGAACAAAAAGAAAAATGTTTATTGGATGCGCAACAAAATTGTTTTGCAGAGGGAATTACTTCCGTTCATGATTGCGGATTGGGAAAAGACATGATTGATTTTATTGATCATCTGCAACAAACCGGGAAATTGAAGATGCGTTTATATATTATGATCAGTGATGAAAAAGAGAATTATGATCATTATTTAAAGGCGGGGCCTTATAAGACAGATCATTTGAATGTCTGCGCTTTCAAGTTATTCTCGGACGGCGCCTTAGGGTCCAGGGGAGCTTGCATGACAGCTCCTTACGCTGACCGTCAGGGATGGAAAGGTTTTTTTCTGAAACCGGAAGAATATTTTCAACATATTGCGGATCTGCTGATCAGTTCGGAGTTTCAAATGTGCACACATGCTATAGGCGACGCAGCCAACAGGATGATGCTGCGTGTATATGGGAATGTTTTGAAAGGAAAGAACGACAGGCGCTGGCGTATTGAACATGCTCAAATCCTTCACAAAGATGATATCGGGCTTTTCGGGAGATATAATATTATTCCCTCTGTGCAACCTACCCATGCTACCTCCGATATGTACTGGGCGGAAGAAAGATTGGGGAAGCTGCGACTGGAAAATGCGTATGCTTACAAAGCACTTTTAAAACAAAACGGATGGATCCCGCTGGGGACAGATTTTCCGGTGGAAGATATCAGTCCGATGAAAACATTTTATGCAGCAGTTACACGCCGGGATGACAGCGGCTATCCTGAAAATGGTTTTGAAATACAGCAAGCTCTAACCAGGGAAGAAACATTGCGTGGAATGACAATATGGGCGGCCAAAGCAGCTTTTGAAGAAAATGAAAAGGGAAGTATAGAAGCCGGAAAATTCGCAGATTTTGTGATGATGGACCGGGATATAATGAATGTCCCGGTAGAAGAGATATTAAATGCAAAAGTGTTAGAGACGTATGTGGGAGGAGAGAAAGTATTTTAAAATAACCCTACAGGGGAGGAGGTTATTGTTTAACTTTGTCTTTTATTTACTGTAGTATCCCTGCTAGGGAAATTTAACACCATGGACAACGATTTTTATAAGCTTATTTTAGAGAAGCAACAACACATCGAAGCTGTCCCTCCGAATGAGATCATGGCATCCTGGGCTGTCAAAGTTCTACGTTTGCTTTATCCTGAACAGTCCAAGAAAGTTTATTCAGATATCAAACAAATAGAAGATGAATTCGCAGGTTTGCAGGAAAATCTGTTGACGATCTTAAACAGTACGCAGGTATGCAGTCAATGTGATCATAAGAAGGTGGCAAGAAATTTTTTTGAAATGATACCTGTCTTATATGAAATGCTGAATAAGGATGCGCTGGCTATTTTGGAGGGAGACCCTGCTGCCAATAATGAGTTTGAAATAATCAGGACCTATCCCGGATTTTTTGCTATTTCGTTTTATCGTTTGGCACATGAATTACTCAAATTAGAAATTCCTCTGATACCGCGCATTTTAACGGAATATGCTCATTCACATACCGGCATTGATATCCATCCCGGTGCAGAAATTGGAGAGCATTTTTTTATAGATCATGGATCAGGTATTGTGATCGGTGAAACGACAATTATCGGAAATCATGTGAAACTTTATCAGGGTGTTACGTTGGGTGCCCTGAGCGTAGAAAAATATATGAAGTTTATCAAGCGTCATCCCACGGTGGAAGATCATGTGGTCATCTATTCAGGTGCTACAATCCTGGGTGGGGAGACAGTGATCGGCCATCACAGTATTATCGGCGGTAATGTGTGGCTGACAAAAAGCGTTCCGCCACATTCCACGGTTTATCATAAACCGAGAATAGAAGTGGTAAAAAATAAGGTAGAAGAGTAGGGAAAGACTGAACATTGTCTTCCGGACTTTCGTATCGTGAAATGTGAATGGTGATCCGAAGTTTCAGGTGGTCAATGGGATAAAAAATAATGGTTTTTATGGCATAAAGACATTAAATAAATGGCAACAATTATAGACTTAATCGGCCACACACCTTTAGCAGAGATAAAAAAACTGAACCCGAATCCGGATGTAAAGATTTATGCCAAGCTGGAAGGGAATAATCCGGGTGGAAGTGTGAAAGACCGTACTGCATTAAGCATGATACGGGGTGCGATGGACAGAGGCGACATCAGACCGGGAACGAAATTAATAGAAGCTACCAGTGGCAATACCGGCATTGCGCTGGCTATGATTGCCAGGTTTTTTGACCTGGAAATTGAATTGGTGATGCCCGAAAATTCCACACGGGAAAGGGTACTCACGATGGAAGCTTACGGAGCAAAAGTAACCTTAATGGATGGTATTGAACGTTGCCGCGATTATGCAGAAGAAAAAGGTTCCGGGTCCGGATATTTTGTGTTTAATCAATTCGGCAACCCTGATAATTACTTAGCGCATTACAAAACTACCGCTCCTGAAATATGGAAAGATACAGCAGGGAAAATTACTCACTTTGTAAGTTCTATGGGAACCACGGGAACTATCATGGGAACTTCTATGTTTTTAAAAGAAAAA
>SCQT01000037.1 GCA_004322015.1 Chitinophagaceae bacterium | reverse complement strand
CTATTTATAACAAGATCTGCTCTCACCCCTTTTTCACCTTTAAATCTTCAAATTTATTGGCATCTTAACATTTTATCTCAAAGAACTTTTTATTACTTTGCAAACATAGGAGAACAAAAAATAAATGCAATTCTTTACCAATATTCAAAAAGATCAGACTGGAAGAGCTATGGACATAACGACGCCTCAGGTGAACACACTTGTTCAATAAAGATTGCTTCATCTCTCTTACTCCAATAGTAACCAATTGCAAAAATTTGGGATACACGCCTCATAAAATCATATCACTCCTGCGGAGTTCTTAATACCGGGAATTGCTAACTTTTCCATCTTCTACAATCTTGCCATCCGCATTCGCGGATTCCAGCCACCTCAATATATTATTTAGCCCATATCTGCATTAATTCAGCATCCTGTATTCCCTCGGTGAACAGCCTGCTTTTTGCTTGAAAAAACGGGTGAAATGCTGGGGATATCTGAAGCCCAACTCATAAGCTATTTCGCTGACAGACTTGGTATCGTCAAATATCTTCTCCTTGGCGATAATCATCAGCTTGGACTGGATGTATTCCTGTGCCGAGGTACCGGTTTCTTTTTTAACCAGGTCGCCGAAATAGTTAGGAGATAAATGTATTTGCGCTGCAAAATATGCTACGGAAGGCAAGCCCGCTGATTGCGGCTTATCCGATTGAAAATAATCATTCACAAGCATCTCAAATTTTTCCATGATACCTTTATGAACATCTTCCCGTGTGATAAATTGACGGTCATAAAAACGCATGCAGTAATTTAAAAACAATTCTATATTGTTTACGATTAATGTTTTGCTATGCCTGTCCATGTTTTGTCTTAGTTCATAATCTGTTTTTGTGAAGCAATCCAATACGATCTGCCGCTCACGCTCTGATAAATGCAGCGCCTCATTCGCTTCGTACGAGAAGAAGGTATAATCACGGATATGCCGTCCTAATGAAGTGCCGTGGATTAAATCGGGATGGAACAATAAACCGTAACCTTTTGGCTGAAAATAAGAACCGTCGTTCTCGATGCCGCTGATCTGTCCCGGTGCTATAAACACAAGCGTTCCTTCCTGGTAGTCATAATAATTCCTTCCATAATGCATATCTCCGCATTTTACATCTTTCAGGAATACGGCATAAAATCCGAAATTCCTTCTAAAATGCCGGATGGGCTTTGATTTTGATAGATCAGTCACACTGACAAGAGGGTGTAAGGTTTCCTGTCCGACGAGATTATTATAATCTGAAATGTGGTCTATCTTAATGATCTTTTCCATCTTCTTTTATTTTAACTGATCAAAATTACGACTTGGATTGTAATATTTTTTCACAGGAAAGGCATCATCAGTAAAACGGGTATATATTTCCGTAATCTGTGTAACAATCAATTATAAAAACCGGCTGATCTTTGTATCAGAAAAATAAATAACATGAAAGCAACAACATCTGAAAACAGTATTTTCCCAAAAGGGCAGCAAGGTTCTCCTGATTGGTTTACCGGAACTGTGCGGGTAACGCCTTTATTGGCAAAAGATAAGAATAATGATTTTTCTATTGGTAATGTAGTCTTTGAACCGGGTGCAAGAACCCACTGGCATACCCATCCGCGGGGTCAGGTATTGCTTGTCATGGAAGGCAATGGTTTTTACCAGGAGCAAGGCAAGCCTGCCAGGTCTCTCAAAAAAGGAGATGTCGTGAATATTCCTGAAAATACAGTACATTGGCACGGCGCTTCAGCAAATAGCCTTTTGGCTCACATCGCCATTACTAACTATAAAGGAAGTGAAAATGTGTCTTGGCTGAAACCGGTTACGGACCATGAGTACAGTAAAGTAAATGAATAAAG
>SCQT01000036.1 GCA_004322015.1 Chitinophagaceae bacterium | reverse complement strand
AACTATCGTTGACAGACCGTCAGCCGTCCAGACCAATATCACTATTACGGCGCCGGTGGTATTAACACCCGGCGATATGGATAATTTTCCTGTAAGTGTTATGAACCAGATACTGGGAGGTGGTGTAACGGGTTGGTTATTCCAGGATCTGCGGGAAAAACACGGATATACTTACGGAGCATATTCCAGCATCAGCAATGATCCCATTGTAGGAAGCTTTTCTGCCTCGGCTGCGGTACGTACGGCCGTTACGGATAGCGCTTTGATGCGTTTTATCTATGAACTGAACCGTATCCGCAATGAAAAAGTAGCGGAGATAAAATTAGACAGCGTCAAAAACCAACTGTCCGGAAACTTTGCACTTTCATTGGAAAGACCTTCGCAAATTGCACAGTTTGCACTGAACCTGGCGAGATATAATATGCCAGCTGATTATTATAAAAATTACCTGAAAAGCATCGCAGCCGTTACGCCGGATGATATTGAGCGTGCGGCACAAAAATATATTACGCCGGAGCAGGTTAATATAGTCCTGGTGGGAAACGCTAAAGAATTTGCACCATACCTCTCTCCATTCGGGAAAGTGCGGTATGTGGACATCTATGGAAATCCTGTTGCAGCGCCCTGACGCAAAGTGATTTCAATAATTATGTAAGTGTTTTTTAACACATTCCCGGAATATTTTTTCAGGAATGTTTTTAATAGGAAATCCGGATCTTTTCCACCACTTCCTCTACCCAGATAAATTGTGCCTCACTTCTCCTGAGGCTGAGATTGTATCCGGCCACTGCAATGGAAATCGGATCGCCTAAGGGAGCTATTTTAACGACGGTGACTGTTTCGCCCGGCACACATCCCATTTCCATCAGCTTGATGTGAATATCGTCTCTGTCTAAAGCCATTGCGGAAGATTCTTCAAATTCCCGGATAATGGCTTTATGCCCGACCGGCAGCTCAGACAGACGGATCTTAGACTGGTTTTTTGATGTCATAGTGCTTATTTTAATAAACACGGCACAAAGGTAATACTATATGGTTATTTTTGCCTTTTTAAATATCCCTATGCCTGTAATCTTTCACTTCCACGACGTTCATTTCCCCCTGAAAAACAGGACGCTTCTGAAAAGATATTTAGAAGACCTGTTCCTGAAAGAGGGCTTTGAGCTGGCACATCTTGAGTATGTATTCTGCACAGATCATTATTTGTTAAAACTCAATCGTGAATTTTTGCATCATCACACTTTTACAGACATCCTGACGTTTGATTTTTCGGAATCTTCCAAAATTATTTCGGGGGAAATTTATATCAGCGCTGAAAGGGTCCGCGAAAATGCGGAAAAGTTTGGCGCAAGTTTTGAAAATGAATTACACCGGGTCATCTTTCATGGCGCGCTGCACCTTTGCGGTTACCATGACAAGCTTCCCGGAGATAAAAAAACAATGAGAAACAAAGAAAATGAAAACCTTAAAAATTATTTTAGGCTTGCATAGGTATTGGAAATTATCCATATTCCCGCTTTTTACATTCATGGGTGTTCTTTTTTTCAATCCCGCTAAAAGCCAGGCTATCACAGGAATTGAACTTACTAAGGGCGCTTTGCTGGCATATCAGTCTCCGGGAAATGTGTATTCATTTTCTGATCTGTCTGTCGAAGATGCGGATAATCGTTTTGACAGATCCATACTGGATTATATCAATGAAATGCGGGCCGACCCGAGCGCATTTTATCAAAAATATGTGGAAGAATATATCAGGGAAAAAAGCCGCCGTTTTACGGCGAGATATACACGCAGCCTGAAAAAAGATATGTTTCGTTCCCCGGCGCTGCCGCTTTTTGAATCTAACAGCGTTTTGAGAAAAACCGCCTCTCTGCAATTAAATTACCTCGCGCCATATAAAGGCAGAATGCTTACGCACGAACAGGGAAACATCAGTTTCGCAGAGAGAATGAACCGGGCAAAATTGCATTGCCTGGCAGAAAATATATACACGGCGGATGATCCCAAAGCATTAGACGTGGTGTTAGACCTGCTGATTGATGAAGGAGTTCCCTCTTTCGGGCACCGTAAAAATCTGATGAATCCGATGTACACCCATATCGGAATTGTGAGTGAAACGCCCGCAGGAGGAAGAATGATTGTGGTTATGGATT
>SCQT01000035.1 GCA_004322015.1 Chitinophagaceae bacterium | reverse complement strand
GCAAAAAATGCTGTCCAATGGGCAGCGAGGATGTTATTTTATTTTTTCACCATTAAAATTTTCAAACAATGAAAAGACTAAGTTTAAAAGCACTGAACCTCAGTGGTTCGGAAGTGCTCACAAGAGAACAATTGAAAAAGGTGTTAGGAGGAGGATCTTTTGTACAACAAACAACCTACGCAGCTTGCGCTGGCAGCTCGTCCGAAACGTGGTATTGTTGTACTTCTGGTGGGTCAAATCTTGGAGCGATGAGTTCTACTGATTGTAATACTGCAATGAC
This sequence comes from Chitinophagaceae bacterium, assembly GCA_004322015.1. Lineage (GTDB taxonomy): Bacteria > Bacteroidota > Bacteroidia > Chitinophagales > Chitinophagaceae > FW021-bin31. The sequence goes on along the minus strand of SCQT01000035.1, from coordinate 5,718 downwards.
TCAATGCCTTAACGCAGGTGGAAATGGACTTGTTGGAGGTATGGGTGCATCTTGTCCGGCCTAATGTCTATTCATCTCAGTCAGAAAAAATAATACATTTTTTCGAATCAGCAGGGACGGCGAAATCCTGTCCCTGTTTTTGACAAATTTAAATCGGAAGTTCAAAATGCGAAAAATAGAATTCTATTTGCTTACCCTGTTTATTGCAACTGGTTGTAGAAATAATAATGCCCCTATTCCTTTTATAATAAAAGGTGAAGTAAATATCCCCGCTGGAGAAATTGTAAGACTTGACAAGCTTATTGCTGTTCATGAACAACCTTTAGCCTCTTGTATAGTAACCAATCACCAGTTTATCCTGAAAGGAAGTGTACCATCTGAGGGTATTTATTTGCTGGGTATTTACAACGTTAAGTATTACGATACAATGCTAAAACGTCAGGCTTCAACGGTGTTAGGGGACGAAGTATATATTCAGAAGAATGCCACTTATTTTTTTAAATCCGGAAATGGAGGGGAGGTTTTATATGATAATAAACAAAGAATAATTAGCTCATCTGTTCCTGAGCAAGTACTTGCAATGTACTTAAAAGAACACCATGATCTTTTTGACAGCTTACAGCGCGTAAAATCTATTCTTATTAACAAAATGAATCAGGCAGATGATGCATATAATAGTAAGCTCTTTAATTTATATGCGGATTCCATTTCACGATTTGACCGTATCAATCAAGATATCTACTTTCATTTCACAGAAAATTTCTGCTATGCGCACACAAATTCGATAATTACTCCCTGGATTATTTTAAACAGAGGGGGATACTTAGCTGATCAGTATTTCTCTACGTGGAACAAATTGTATGGATTGCTTTCTAAAAATGTCCGTCGTTCAAGCTATGGCGAATCTTTAAAAGAAGCTTTAAGAAGGATGGGCCGGCTTACTTATGGATCTAAAGCCCCGTCCATCAGAGGTGAAACACTTGATGGACAGAACTTTCGATTTGACTATTCCCAACATAGACTTACTATGATAGATTTTTGGGCTTCATGGTGTGCTCCATGCATGGAGGAAATGAGCACATTGAAAAAACTATATACCTTATATCACAATAAAGGGTTTGATATTATAGGTGTGTCTTTTGATAAGAGTCAAGCAGATTGGTTGAGTGCAGTTAGGAAAGATACGCTTTTATGGAACCAGGTTTATAATCCGGATGAATCAAAAAACGGGGAAAATGCTGAGTCATTTGATGTTCATTTTATTCCTAAAAATTATTTTATAAATAATAAAGGACTGATAGTGGCGAAAGAAATACAGGCAGATAGCTTAGCTGATTTCGTTTCAAATTATTTAAACTTATGATATTTCTTTCCGCCCAGCCAGATACCTATTATTTCCTCTGGCAATTAGAATTGCAGCTATTCAATTTCCATCAGTTGCGAGTCCCAAGAGAAAATGTACATGTATTGATAACTTTCGATCCACAGAGGGAACTCAGGAAGGAATTTCAGGCCTTAATAGACGAAAATCAATACGCCACTTTCTTTACTTATCCTGATAAACGTGAAAGTAAAAACTATCCTTCTTCCATTCGACCTCATATTATCAAGCAACACCTGATAGCTTTTCCAGCATTGCATCAGGAAGCCATATTTTACCATGATTCGGATATTCTATTGTCAGCTCTTCCTGATTTTGAAGGCATGCTTCCCGGCGAGACATGGTATGTTTCGGATACACGCTCTTATATAGATAGCCGGTATATCAAAAGTGCAGCCGGAGAAAAACTGTTTTATCAGATGTGCGATATCGTTCATATTTCTCCCCAGGTAGTAATGGCTGATGATGAAAATGCGGGTGGAGCGCAATACCTTCTCAAAAATATATCTTATGCATTCTGGGATAAAGTGGAAAAGGATTGTGAAAGTATCTATAAATTGCTTTCTAACCATAATACAACAGAGGGTGAAAAATATTACATAGAAACAGGCAACCCCGTTTCCAAATATCATGGCATACAGGCATGGTGTGCCGATATGTGGGCGGTACTGTGGAATGCATGGCTGTTCGGCTACGAAGTAAAAATACATACAGACATAGATTTTTGCTGGCCTTATGATAGTTTAAACCGGAAGAAAAAAATATTGCACTACTCGGGCAAGGTGGATAAAGAAAATGAAAAGTTGTTTTGTAAAACACGGTATATTCACTATCCCCCGTACTATGATCACATCGAAAAGATTGATAAAAATACCTGCAGTTCCCTGATAACAGGTATCATCAGGCAATACTTAAAAGAGAAAAATAACCGAAAAGTTAACCTTAAGGATGTCACTTTTCTGATACCGGTCAGAATTGATTCAGAAGAAAGATTAGAAAATCTTTCTATGGTCATCCGGTATCTTGACAAATATTTTGATACGCATGTTCTGATCGCAGAGGCAGATAAAGATTCAAAAGTGAGCGGTCTTTCCCTGCCCGATTGTTGTCATCTGATTTTTATTGAAGATCATGAACCGGTCTTTCATCATACTTGCTACAACAATCTGTTAACGGTTGAATCTGCCACACCCATTATTGCCATTTATGATACTGACGTTGTATTTTCTACCAGTCAGATACTGGAAGCAGTGACTTTAATCAGAAACGGAAAGGCAGATTATGTTTCTCCTTATGACGGCGCATTCGTAAGCGTGGATCGCCTGTTCAAGGCCATGTTCGGTAAGCTTTTCGATGCCGAATTGTTACAACATAACGTAGGCAAATTTGGTACCGGTACCTACCGTTCCTGGGGAGGAACCGCTTTTTTAAACCGCCAGTTTTTTATAGATGCTGGTATGGATAACGAAAAGATAGACAGTTGGGGACCGGAAGATATTGAAAGAATGAAACGGATGCAGATTCTGGGATATGTTGTCAAACGTATTAAAGGCCCTTTGTTTCATCTGCCACATCCTTCCAGTCTTAATTCAGGATACCATGATCTGAGCATCAGAATACGATTAATGGAAGAATACCTGAAAATATCTTCAATGAGAAAAGAGGAACTGAAAGAGTATGTCGGCACATGGCACCCTGATATCATAAAAGCACCGGCGGAAACTACCGGTTAATATTTAACTACGATAAGATATGGAAACTATCAGCCAAATAGCAGGATGTAAGAATCTATACCTGGAATTAGCTTCTTTTATCCATGAACGAATTAATTTTGTTGAAAATAATCAACAGGAAATACCAGGTTTGGGATTGTACAACGGCAAAACCGGAGCTATCATTTTATATTTTACCCTGTTTCGTTATACTGGGAAAAAGCTATGGGAAGAAAAAGCCAGATCATTATTGGACGATATCAGTGAACGGATAGCTTCCGTGCAGGAACTGAATTATTCTCGTGGGTTAGCAGGTATCGGATGGACAATAGAATGGATAAAACAAAATGGTTACATGGAAATCAACACCGATGAAGTGCTGGAAGATATAGATGATACTTTGTATAAAGGCGTTTTATATGCAAGGGATAAGACAATCTCCTTAAGTACGGGCACATTAGGTAAAGCGGCTTATTTTTTAAAAAGATATGAAAGTAAAAACACCGGTACCCACCGGTATAAAACGATCAGCCATCAGGAATGTTTAGTGCTGTTGACGGATGAAATCCATGAAGCCGTAGCAGGGGAAAAGGGTTTGCTTCATCAATTTGATAGCGGTATCATTCCTACCAAAGAACAATTACTTGATTTAAGCCATACGATCATTTACTTATCGAAAATATCTCACCATAAAATCAATGCAGAAATAGTGGAGAGAACGCTATATGCCCTTATAAAATACGCAGCATCTTTATTGAACAAATTTTCAGGTGAAGGAAAGACAGCTGATTGTAGTACCGAAGGGGCTGAGGAATTGATCTACCTGGCGTATGCTTATTACATCGCGGGCTTTAAGCTGGAATATGAAAGCTGGCAGCAAAAAGGGCAAAAATATTTTGACAAAGCCTTAGAGAAAGTATTACCCATTGTTCCTTATGAGGATACCCTTCACTTCGTTCCCATGCTTTGTTGCCTTTATCATCATACAGAGGAGAAATATTACCTGCAAAAATTAATGGAGATATGCCGGCTCACGGATCAATCATCCGTGCCCCTTGATTTGCAAGGCGGTATAGGAGAAATGATGATGGGAGCTATAAGCTGTGTATGCCCTGATGTGATTTCATGGGATGAGGTCTTATTGCATAGCTGAGTTGAAATTCTTTGCAAAGAATATAGTTATGGTCAGTTGAAAATTCATCTAATCGCATTTTAATATTATCATGTCTTTCCCCTTCTACAAACAACTCAACGCGATGGATTGCGGCCCTACCTGTCTGCGGATGGTAGCCAGATATTACGGGAAGCATTATAATACGGATGGCATTCGCCAGGTGGCCGGATATTCGAAAGAAGGAGTGTCCTTATTAGGCATCAGCTTAGCGGCGGAAAAAATCGGCTTTCGTACCCGAGGCGTGCAGATAACTTTGGAGCAGCTTCTCCACGATGCGCCCGCTCCCGCCATCTTGCATTGGAACCAGAATCATTTCGTAGTAGCCCTTCCTAAATCCTTCCCAAGGGGAAGGACTTTACGCAGAATATTTAAAGTGAGGAGCTATATTAAAATTGCTGACCCTGCAAGAGGCCTTATATCTCTCTCAGAGGAAGAATTTTTACAACACTGGGTCACTAATGTCTCCTCCCCCTCCTTTGGAGGGGGCCAGGGGGAGGCCGGCACGGCATTATTATTAGAACCCACCCCTTACTTTTATCAGCAGGAAGGCGAAAAGGAAGACAAGCTGAACTGGAACTGGGTACTGCAATACCTGAAGAAAAGCCGCTGGATGATCTCGCAAGTGTTTATTGCGCTCATCATTGCTTCGGTATTTCAGCTTATCTTTCCTTTTCTTACCCAAAGCATTGTGGACACCGGTATTAATACCCGGAATATTCCCTACATCACGGTGGTGTTGATTGCCGAATTGGTGCTGGTCGCCAGCCGCAGCATCGTCAATTTTATCCGCAGTCAACTGCTATTACGCATCTCGGCTGTGATCAATCTTTCCATCCTGTCCGACTTCTGGATCAAGCTGATCCGGCTGCCTATCAGTTATTTCGATATTCATCATACCGGCGATACCCTGCAACGCATCGGCGATCACAATACCATTCAAAACTTCCTCACCGGCACGGCGCTGAATACCATTTTCTCCATCTTCAATTTTTTTGTCTTTGCTTTTGTGCTGGCATATTATAATGTGCAGTTGTTTTTTGTCTTTATGATCGGCAGCATCCTATATTTCCTTTGGATCATTTTATTCCTCCGGATAAGAAGAAAAATAAACTATCAGAACTTTCATCTGAATGCCAAAGGCAATACCATTACGCTGCAGCTTGTGCAGGGCATGCAGGAGATCAAAATGAACGGGGCGGAGCAACTCAAGCGATGGGAGTGGGAGAGCGTGCAGACAGCTATCTACCGGCTTAGTTTTAAGAACCTGAACTATAACCAACTGCAGCAGGCAGGGGCCACGCTAATAGACCAGGGAAAGGATGTGGTTATTACTTTTTTGGTTGCCAAAATGGTGGTGGAAGGGCAACTGACTTTAGGAATGATGTTAGCGGTACAATATATTATCGGGCAATTAAGCGGGCCGGTACAGCAATTTATCAGTCTTATACAAA
>SCQT01000034.1 GCA_004322015.1 Chitinophagaceae bacterium | reverse complement strand
ATCCCATTCAGATATTCTTCCCAGGGGGGGGCCGGAGAGGCTTTGGCATGATCTCTGGCATATTGACGCAATGCACTGTATGCTTTTTGCACATCTTTATATTCCCCATGATATTCAGTGCAAAGGATATGACCCGGCGGCATACGCAATATCCTCATCTTACCGGAAAGCAGACCGGAATGATCTACCGGGAATCCGGCATTCAGGAGTATATTGTGACCGCTTAGGATTTGTATTTGTACCATGGGATTCCCGACGATCCGGATATTGCCTTTTACTATTCCGTTTTTAATATCGCTCAAAACCTCCGGCAGGACTTTAAATAGCTGATCCCCGGCAACCGTATCTGAAATGGTGGCTACGAACGTTTCTTTTATTGGGATCTCTTCGATATCCATTCCGTTATACTTTTGAGATTCTTCAGCCAGCACTTTTAAATTGATCAGACCTGTTTCCATAGCTTCTCCTATCTTTTTGCTCCTGCCAGAGAACAATGCCCCCAACCATCCGCCTTTGATGTCCTTTAAGTGCATGACCCATGTCAGGGTAGTATAATGATCAGGCAAATCTCCGCTGCTCAGCAAATATTTTCCGTTAAGGACAAAACCATCGGAGAGATGGAGGGTAAAACTTACCAGGCTGTCGGGTATCACAGAAATTATTTTATATAAATAACTGTTTACCGCAGGATCCTTTTCATCTGCCCACCTAATCCAGGAACCTTTTCCACGAATTGTGCCGGCATAGGTGGCTGACACATCAGTGCCTGAAATAAGCCAGGGATACCATAAGGAATACGTTTTCAGGTTAACTATTTTATTAATAATGACCTTCCGGTCAGACTGTACGGAAATTTTCTTGACGATCACGCGGGAATATGGCAGGAAGGCAGAGGCTGCTGTACAAATAATGATCAAAGAGATAAGTAAGGGAAAGAAATACCTGCGTTTTCTCATTCTTTTTTATTAAACAGTGAAGAAGACAATATGATCCAACTCCTCAAAAATAAGGCAGAGTAGAATCATTACCGGGATAAAAAGTCGGTTTGTCAGCCTTTCGCCTCAACCAGGCTTTTCTTCTGTAAACCGCATTCTGTCAGGTACAGCTCCAGCGCTGCTACCATAGAAGGAGCTCCGGGCATAGGCGCTTTCAGATCCAGCCTTAGTCCCGAATCCTCTACTGCTTTGGAAGTGGTAGGCCCGAAAGCGCCGATAAACGTGCCGTTTTGGTGAAATTCGGGGATATTTTCAAATAAAGAACGGACGCCTGACGGACTGAAAAAAACGATCATATCATATTTCGTTCTGTCCAATACCTGGCGGACATCATTATTATATACCGTGCGATACAGGATGGCAAGGCTGTATTTACACTTATTGGCTTTCAGCCATTGAGGGATATCTTCATTGCTTAAATCCGAACACGGGAACAGGAACTTCTCCTTTTCCTTATGTTTGGTAATTACTTCTGTAAGACGTTTCACAGTGCCGTCCGTCCCGAAAAAGACTTTTCTCTTGCGATATTGTATAAACTTCTGCAGGTAAAGAGCCACTGCTTCGGTAATGCAGAAGTACTTACAATCCTGTGAGACTTTCAGTTTCATCTCATCGCAGATACGGAAGTAATGATCTATGGCATGGCGGCTGGTAAAAATAACCGCAGTGTGGGAGGCAATGTCTATTCGCTGCTTGCGGAATTCGGCGGATTTGAGCCCTTCGACCCTGATAAAAGGATGAAAATCCACTTGCACCTCAAATTTTTTTGCCAGGTCAAAGTAGGGGGATTTCTCTGCATCAGGTTTAGGCTGGGAAATCAGGATAGAACGTACTTTTTTGTCGTGATTGTTGTTTTGTCCTGCATTGATCATACGCGTGTACAGTAAATGGGTTTATCAAATCTGTACCCTTTCAGGCACCATTCAGCCAAATCAGCACCATTTTTCCAATGACAAGTACCGGTGCTATTTCAAAGCCGCAAAGGTATATAAAAAAATGAAATTTGTTAAAAATGATCTTATTTCTTGCCAGGCTGAATATCCTGATATAGCGATATATAAACATAAGAATGATCAGGATCAGCGAGATATCAAGCGCAACTTTTGCAATGGCGGGGGTGCAGAAAGCCAGTATCAGAATAAAAGGGAGAAGCCCCACTCCTAATATCTTGTTGACCATATACAGGGTGAAAATATATCCCGAAGCAAGATCGTCATAGCCGAAAAGCCAGCCCGAGAAACGGAGGAATACGAATTTCACACTGTAAATGATTATGAATATCAGAATAAAGAGGGGAATGAGTTTCAGCGGTTGATCCGTCGTGATATAATTGAAGTGCAGGAAGATCAAAAAAACATATATCCCGGCCGAGACAGTAAAAAAGAGGTTGAGCATGAATGAAGGTAAAGGGGTTTGGGATAATTGTTCCCAGAGCTGTCGCTGACTGAGCGTGGGGTTAAAGAACGCCCTGAAAAGATCGGTGAAATATTTAGTGAAGGATACCCTCAGTATAGCCAGCAGGAATAATGCTCCAAGGAGAGTATAAAAAAGCCCGGTTTTTATACGGGAGTCTTTTGTGTCCCGGATCAGAGGTGTAATTTCAGCCGGTTGATCCTGAAAGGTATTTTGGAAAATAGCATTATTGGCAAGTACATAATTTACAAAGCCGCGATAATGATCAAAAGAATAACTCGCGAAAGAGGGAAGGGTAAAAGAATGAACAACTGTTTTTTTCTGCCTTAAAGTATCTGTATTCCCATGCAGTCCGGCATTAGGATTAATGGCGGATGCACCCGGCACAGGTTTTTTATGCAGGGTATCCCCTGCAACAGAGATCTTATTCCCTGCCGTTGTTTTAGCGGAAGATGCTTTCTTCGCAAAGGTATCTTTCTCTGAAGAGGCAGGTTTCGCGAAGGCTTTTTTTCCCGTATCATGCAATTTCTCGGGGAATCCCGGCGCCATGCTATCCGTGCGTAAAGGATGCCTGGTTTTTTCAGTCCCGGAGGGATAAGCGGTCTTTATCTCGTTGCTGTCCTGTGCGTATAAGGAATTTACACCAAGGCATAGCCAGCATAGCATTAACAGGCTGAGCAGAAAATAGCGCCGGTTTTTCATAACTGCAGGGCAAAATTAGGATATTTTATACGGGAAAGGGTCAATAACTGTAATCCCTTCTTCCCATATTCCAACGCAGTCCAACGGAAAAGAAATTGGTGCTTTCGCGCTGCAGATCCCAATATTGCGGGTACCCGCCCCAGTTTCTCCGTTTCAGGTAGGAAAGGTCCACATATAAATTGTGCGCCAGCTCATAAGAAGCTGTCAGGGAGAAATTAACCAGATTATTATGCAGTCCCTGCAGTATGCGGTTGCCATATTCCTGCTGGCGTTTATCGTAATTGATAAAAATATTTCCTCCCCAGTCAGACGTAGAATCGTCCAGGCCTTGCTGCGATACGATGAGCCTGGCATTCAAATAGAGCCTCTTTACCGGCTGGTAATTCACAATGGCGTCTGTCTCTATCAGGTTGGCCCCCAAAGGATCTGCCAGAGGCTGATTATAATTGGAATAATTAGAAACGCTGTCGTTATGCGTGTAAGTATAGGGACGGATTACATTGAGTTCTCCCTGTAGATCGAGGTTTTTCACATTGAAGACATCTACATATTTACCGCCGATCTGCATAGCCCATTTATTCCCCCACCAGCCCCTGCTGCTCAACAATTCTTTTGCCTTAAACTCATCAAATAAAAACTGTCCGTAAAATTCAAAATGGTGCGCTACAATAGCTTTGGCGTGAAATCCGATATGTTCTTTATCGGGGCTGCCCAAAGCCTGTTGCACAAAACCGTAAAATATGACAGGGGTCAAATAAGAAAACTCAAAATGATTGGCCCGCGAATAAGTGACCGCGTCAATTAAACCTATATTCAACCAGGGTGTCGCATTCAGGCTTAAATCATACAATGCCATATATTTCTGAGGGCGGAGATAGTCGCCGACGTCTGTAAACTGAGAAGTAAGTTGAGCAAAAATATTGGTATAATCCAATTTCCATATATGCGTGCGCAACTTCAGAAAAAGATAGTTGGGAGAATAATCACTCAATAACAGGCTCCGGTAGCCATCGCCTATGAAATTATTACCATAGCCGAACTGTACATTAATATACTTTGTAACCCCGAAGGATATGTACCCGGAAGCATTGATGTAATCCACTTCCCCATTGTTTAACGTTTTATAATAACCGATCCCCGGCACTGCCTGCCATTGATTGATCCGGTTCTGAACAAAGTATGGCGGCCTTTCCTGGTTTTCGGTAAGACTGGAGTAAAATCCGACTTTATTGGCGATGAGGCCGCGTATTTCAGCGCCCCGGGTGGTTAAATAATCGAATTCATTATCTGCGGATTCTTTCCCCGCATATACATTCAGTAACGGATTAACCACCAGGAAAAAATCTTTTTTATTTACCGTAACAAAATTGGCTCTGTCCGTAAAGAAGGTATTCCATATCGGATGTTTACCCGGCACAAATCCTGCGCTGTCGGGAACCCATTCGGGATTATCTTCCAATATCTTTTGCATATTGTATTGATCTGTCTTCGTCAGGCCCAGAAGATGCCAATAAGGATGCATATACCGGGTACTATCTGTCTGCTCTGTCTTTGACAGGCTGTCCAGATCCCATACAAAATCTGCCGCCCCTTTTCCCGTAAACGGCCTGATTCCACTGTTGAATTGCGGAGCCAGTCTTCCGCTTTTGATCTCTATCCGCTCTAATACCGGATAAGCATAAGTGCCAAGAGGAATATTTGTGCTTTGTGCATCGGCGATAACAGTTACACACAGCAGTGTAAACGCAAACAGGATATGTTTTAACGACATAAAAGGTTTTTTGGATCGAAAATGTTTTTCTGAATGTGACTTTAACGGATTTCCCAATTCATTTCTTACTTTTACGACATGCGAAATTATATAATTAAAGACATTTCCATTATTAACGAAGGGAAAATAACACGGAGCGATGTATATATTCAGAATCAAAGGATCGCAAAAATCGCACCACAGATTGATATCGGGGCCGGTGCGGCCGAAGAAATTAACGGGGCCGGCAAATATCTTTTCCCCGGAGCCATTGATGACCAGGTGCATTTTCGTGAGCCGGGTCTGACACATAAAGCAGAGATATATACTGAGTCGAGAGCTGCGGTAGCGGGAGGTGTAACGAGCTTTATGGAAATGCCCAATACAAAACCGCCGGCATTAACTCTTGAACTTTTAGAAGAAAAATACGCTTTAGCAGCTCAGAAATCCCTGGCTAACTACTCCTTTTTTATGGGGGTATCCAATGATAATTCCGAAGAAGTTTTAAAAGCCAATGAACATAAGAAGGACATTTGCGGAGTGAAGATTTTCATGGGCTCATCCACAGGCAACATGCTGGTGGATAATTACCTGACTTTAGACAGAATTTTTTCGGGGAGCGAGTTGCTGATAGCTACCCATTGTGAAAATGAAAAGATGATCAGGGAAAATTTACAAAAAGCCATTGCAGAAAAAGGAGAAGAGAATTTAACTGCAACCGATCAT
>SCQT01000283.1 GCA_004322015.1 Chitinophagaceae bacterium | reverse complement strand
CGATGCCCTGCAGGTCGAACTTGCCCAGCGACTTGTTCGCGCTGGCGCGCTCGCGCTCGCCCTGCAGCACGTGCACGGTCACCGCGGTCTGGTTGTCGTCGGCGGTGGAGAAGGTCTGCGCCGCCTTGGTCGGCACCGTGGTGTTCTTCTCGATCAGCTTGGTCATCACGCCGCCCATCGTCTCGATGCCGAGCGACAGCGGGGTCACGTCCAGCAGCAGCACGTCCTTGACCGAACCGCCCAGCACGCCGCCCTGGATCGCCGCGCCCACGGCGACGGCTTCGTCCGGATTGACGTCCTTGCGCGGCTCCTTGCCGAAAAAGTCCTTCACCGACTCCTGCACCTTGGGCATGCGGGTCTGGCCACCGACGAGGATCACTTCGTCGATGTCGGACACGCGCAGGCCGGCATCATTCAGGGCGGTGCGGCATGGCTCGATCGTGCGCTTGACCAGTTCCTCCACCAGCGCTTCCAGCTTGGCGCGGGTCAGCTTGATGTTCAGGTGCTTCGGGCCGGATGCATCGGCGGTCACGTAAGGCAGATTGACGTCGGTCTGGTGCGCCGAGGAGAGCTCGATCTTGGCGCGCTCGGCCGCATCCTTCAGGCGCTGCAGCGCCAGCGGATCCTTGCGCAGGTCGATGCCCTGCTCCTTGTTGAACTCATCGACGAGGTAGTCGATGACGCGCATGTCGAAGTCCTCGCCACCGAGGAAGGTATCGCCATTGGTGGCCAGCACCTCGAACTGCTTTTCGCCGTCGACTTCGGCGATCTCGATGATCGACACGTCGAAGGTGCCGCCGCCGAGGTCGTACACCGCGATCTTGCGGTCGCCGCCCTTCTTGTCCAGCCCATAGGCCAGCGCGGCCGCGGTCGGTTCGTTGATGATGCGCTTGACGTCGAGGCCGGCGATCTTGCCGGCGTCCTTGGTGGCCTGGCGCTGGCTGTCGTTGAAGTAGGCCGGCACCGTGATCACCGCCTCGGTGATCGTCTCGCCGAGGTAGTCCTCGGCGGTCTTCTTCATCTTCATCAACACTTTGGCGGCAATCTCCTGCGGCGCCATCTTCCTGCCGTCGGCGGTCTGTACCCAGGCGTCGCCGTTGTCATGCGCGACAATGCCGTAGGGCACGATGTGGAGATCCTTCTGCACCTCGGCGTCGGTGAACTTGCGGCCGATCAGGCGCTTCACCGCATAGAAGGTGTTCTTCGGATTGGTCACGCTCTGGCGCTTGGCCGAGGCGCCCACGAGGACCTCGCCGTCCTTGTTGAAGGCGACGATGGACGGTGTGGTGCGGTCGCCTTCCGAGTTTTCGATGACCTTGACCGTGCTGCCATCCATCACGGCAACGCACGAATTGGTCGTGCCCAGGTCGATACCGATGATCTTGCCCATGTGTATGCTCCAGATTCCTGCGGCCCCCGCGGCCGCGACTGATTTTCAAATGGGGGTCTGGTCAGTGGATTCAATGCCGACAAGGCCCCTGATGCGATTTCGTGTGTTGCCGGCGTACTGTTCAAGACAGCTGCCGGCGCCAAAGCCGATCAGTCTTTTGCCACCGTGACCAGCGCCGGACGCAGCAGACGATCGTTCAGCACATAGCCTTTCTGCAGCACGGCGACCACGGTGCCCGGCGCCTTGCCTGGCGCCTCGACCATGCTCACCGCATGATGGCGCTCGGGGTCGAGCGGCTGGCCAAGTGGATCGACTTGCGACATGCCATGGTTTTCGGCCACTTTCAGCAGCGCCTTCAAGGTGAGACTGATGCCTTCGCGCATCGAGGCTAGATCGCCGCCTTCCACCGCCAGCCCCCCCTCCAGACCGTCATAGACCGGCAGCAGCTCGTTCAGCAGCTTCTCGTTGGCAAAGCGGCGGGCCTGTGCGAGATCGCGATGCAGACGACGACGCTGATTCTCCAGCTCGGCATGCTCGCGCAGCACGGTCTCGCGCAGCTCGGCGTTGCTGGCCTCCAGTTCGGCCACGCGCGCCTGCAGGTTCGTGAGTTCGGCCATCGACGGCTCGCCTGTCGAGGCCTGGTCGGGTACCTGATCGAGCGCCTCGCCATGTGACTGAGGGTCGTTGTTCTGCATGCATCACTCCAAGCGAAAGTCTGCGGCCGGCACGCATGCCGACCATCCAGTTTCAACGGGAAACCGGGTTCCCGTTGCGGTTATAGGGTCGTGGCGGCGCGATTCAAGGCATCGCTGAGCAATTCGGCCGTCGCCTGCACCACCGGGATAACCCGCTCGTAAGCCATCCGGGTCGGGCCGATCACCCCGACGGCTCCCAACACACGCCCCTGCGCGCCATAGCTGGCGGTCACGACGCTGCATCCATCGAGTGCGCTGAAACCCGATTCCTCGCCGATGAACAGCCGCACACCCGGCGCGCGGGAACAAATTTCCATCAGCTGCAGCAACTCGTTCTTCTGCTGGAATGCCTCGAACAATTCGCGCAGCCGTTGCAGGTCGGCGAGCTCCGAGTACGCCATGAGATTGGTCTGGCCGCTGACCAGCACGTCATTGCCGCCGGCTTGCGGCGCAAACGACGCGGTGGCCAGCTCCATCGTGCTGGCAAGCAGCCGGTTGAGTTCGCTGCCTGCCTCGCGCAGCTCGCTCAGCAAATGGGCGCGGATGTCGTCCAGGCGCAACCCCGCAAACTGGGTATTGAGGTAGTTCGCCGCCTGCTCCAGCTCCCTGTTGTGCAGTGGCTTGGCCAGCTGCACGATGCGGTTCTGCACCTGGTTGTCGGTGAACACCAGGATCACCAGCACGCGTGCATCCGGCAGCGCCACGAAATCGATATGCCGCAGCGGGAAGTCGGCCTGGCGCGGTACCGTGACCACGCCGGCAAAACGCGTCATGGCCGACAGCAGGGTCGAGACGTTGCCGAGCAGATCCATGGTGGTGGTCGGCCCATGCGGCAACTCGCGCTGTATCCGCGCCATCTCTTTCTGCGGCAATGGCCGCAGTTCGATCAGGCTGTCGACGAACAGGCGCAGCCCGCGCGGCGTCGGTACCCGTCCGGCCGAGGTATGCGGCGAAGCGACCAGCCCGGCATCCTCGAGATCCGCCATGATGTTGCGGATCGTCGCCGGGCTCACGTCCAGCCCGGACGAACGCGACAGCGTACGCGAGCCCACCGGTTCGCCATCGACCAGATACTGGGCGATCAGGGTGCGCAGCAGGCGACGTGCGCGCGCATCGAGGTCGTGGGCGTGAGGGTTCATCATGCGCTGTGGCGATCCTTGAGACCCGACAGAAATAAGGTCTGCGCAGGCGGCTTGCAAGTGGAGGCTGTATTTTGCACGGTCGTCCTGACGTTACAATCCATCGACTTCACCACCTCATCGACCATGCTCACTTCGCTCTACGTCCGACATTTCGCCGTCGTCGAAGCCGCCGAGGTTGCCTTTGATCCGGGGCTGACCGTGGTCAGCGGTGAAACCGGGGCGGGCAAATCGTTGCTGGTCGATGCGCTGATGCTGCTGGCCGGGGCCCGCGCCGACAGCGGCATGGTGCGCGCCGGCAGCGATCGTGCCGAACTGGCGGCGGAGTTCGATCTGGCCGAACTGCCCGCTGCCCGCGACTGGCTGCGGCAGGAGGAACTGGACGAAGACGGCGGCTGCCAGCTGCGCCGGGTGATCCGCGCCGAAGGCAGTTCCAGGGCCTGGATCAACGGTCGCCCGGCGAACGCCCGCCAGCTCGGCGAACTGGCTTCGCTGCTAGTCGAGATTCACGGCCAGCATGAGCACCAGGCACTGCTGTCGCGTGCACACCAACTGGCCCTGCTCGATGCCTGCGCCGGCCATGACGCCCTGCTCGCACAGGTGCGCGACACAGCCTTGCAGTGGCGCGAGCTGGGTGCGCGGATGCGCAAACTCAGTGGCGGCGAGGATCGCGCCGGGCGCATCGAACTGCTGCAGCATGAGCTCGGCGAACTGGAAAAATGGGCCTTGCCGCGCGCCGAACTGCTCGAACTGGAGGCCAGCCACAAGCGCCTGGCGAATGCCGGACGACTGGCCGAAGGTACCGCCGGCGTGGTCGATCTGCTCGATGGCGACAGCGAGTTCGCGTTGCGCCGCGCGCTGGGCCGCGCGCATGCCGAACTCGGCAAGCTGGCCGCGCTTGACGACAAGCTGGCGCCGTTGCTTGAACTTCTCGACAACGCCGCCATCCAGCTCGGCGAGGCCGCCGACGGGCTCGGCCGCTATGCGCAGGATGTCGACCTCGACCCGCAACGCTATGCCGACGTCGACAGCCATCTGGCGCACCTGCATGAACTGTCGCGCCGACATCGGCTGCCCGTCGGCGAACTGCATGAGCGGCTCGATGCGCTGCGGGTCGAACTGGCCGAGCTTGAAGGCGCCGGCGATGCACTGGAAAAGCTGGCCGGACAGCGCCAGCGCCTGCAACACGACTACGACGTCGCCGCGACGCAACTGAGTCAGTCGCGATCGTCCGTTGCGGTTCGCCTGGGCGAGGAGGTCAGCGCACTGATGGCCGAGCTGGGCATGGCCGGCGGCCAGTTGCGCATCGAACTGGAGCCGGCCGGCGGCGACGAACCCGACCCGCAGGGGCGGGAGCGCTGCGAACTGCTGGTCAGCGCCAACCCCGGCCAGCCGCTGCGGCCGCTGCGCAAGGTGGCCTCCGGCGGCGAACTGGCCCGCATCAGCCTGGCCATCGAAGTCGCCACGCTGGGCAAGGATACGGTCGGCAGCATGATTTTCGACGAAGTCGATGCCGGCATCGGCGGCGCGGTGGCCGAGGTGGTAGGGCAGAAACTGCGGGCGCTGGGCAAGCTGCGCCAGGTGCTGTGCGTCACCCACCTGCCCCAGGTTGCCGCGCAGGGGCACGCGCATCTGTGTGTCACCAAGCACAGCGACGGCCACTCGACCCACACCCGGATCGAAAAGCTCGATGCCGCCGGCCGTCGCGATGAACTGGCGCGCATGCTCGGCGGGGTCGAGATCACCCGCGAAACCCGGGCACACGCCAGGCAGATGCTGGAACAGGCGCAGACCGGTTGATCGCGCTGACGGGCAGACGCCGCGCAGCACGCTGCGGATCAACGCCGGTCCGACAACAACCCGCGCTCGCTGGCAATCCGGTACAGATCCAGGTCCGAACCCGCGCCAAGCTTGCCCATCAGGCTGGCACGATGGTTGTAAATGGTTTTCTGGCCGATCCCCAACTCCACCGCCACCTGCTTGGGTACGCGTCCGCCGGCCAGCAGCAGGAACACTTCATGTTCGCGGGCGGTCAGCTGACTGACCGGATCCAGCGCCGCATCCGGCCGCTCGGCCCGGCGCTGGCGCAGGTCCGAACTCAGAAAGCACTCGCCCTGCATCACCGCCAGCAGACCCTCCACCAGTTCTTCCGGTGCCGCTCCCTTGGTGACATAGCCGCTGGCGCCACGGCGCAGGGCTTCCGACACGTACGGCTCGCTGTCGTGCATGCTCAGCACCACGATCCGCGTCTTCGGGGAAACGCCCAGCAAATGCTCGATCAGCGGCAAACCGCTGGTGTCGCGCAAGGACAGGTCCAGCGCCAGCAGATCGGGGCGCCAGAGGCTTGCCGCCTCCACCGCATCATCGGCACTGCGGCATTCGGCCACCACGTCAAGATCCGGCTCGAGTTCGATCAGCCGCTTGAAGCCCTCACGAACGATGGCGTGGTCGTCGACCAGAACGATGCTGTACATGCGGCTACTTTACACATCAAGCCGCAACTTATGCATATCCGCCAACGGACGCACTGCGACGGCCGCACGAACCACGCATGTACTATCCCCCGGTGCGCCTGAAACCACTCCAGCTGACCCGATCCGGACCGTTGCTCGGCGCGGCTTACCTGTTGCTCTGGCTGCTGCTGCGGCCAACCGTCCAGCCCTACTGGATGTTGCCGTACGGCCTGCTGTTTGGCGCACTGCTGCTGTCGCCGGTGCGCAACTGGGGCTGGCTGCTCGGTGCCGAACTCGCTGCCACCGTCGGCATTCATCTGGCCCGGGGGGGCACGCCGGCCTGGCCCGATGTGACCCTCGCCGAACTGCCCGCACCGCTGGTGCTGGCCGCCGGTCTGTGGCTGCTGCGGCGGTTCGATCTTCAGGCCAGCCTGCACAGTCCGCAGGAAGTGGCCCAGTTGCTGTTGTCGGCCACGCTGATCGTGACCGCCACCACCGCGCTGGATGCCGCCGTACTGGCGCTTTTCCACTCGCCCATGCCGACGCAACTGATGATCCGGGTACTGGGCGAGGAACTGCTCGGCCGCTACCTGGGCATCGTGCTGGTGGTGCCGTTGATGATCATGCTGCTGCGCGCCCGCTTCGACCAGCGGGCGCTGGCCCGGCTGCTGAAGGATGCCCTGCTGGTCATGTTGCCGTCGATGGCGATCATGCTGGCGCTGTCCGGGCAAGCCGCGCCGGAATCGCAATTTGCCCGGGTCTTGTCGCTGGCCCTGGTATTGTTTTTTGCCTTTCGCCACGGCTGGCGCGGCGCCAGCCTGGCCCTGATCACATCCAGCCTCGGGATAACCCTGGCAACCCGGTACCTGGGGCACCCGCCGTCGGGTGCCGAAGCCTATCTGTATCTTGCCGTGGCAGGTACCGGCGCCATCATGCTGGGCTCGGCCACCGACGCGCTGCGCTGGAGCAACGCCCTGGTATCCGAGCAGAATGACCACCTGGGTGCGGTCAACCAGCGACTGGACCAGCTCGCTCGTCAACTGCGCAGGGCGGCGCGCGGCAACCTGCAGGTGGATGAGAACCTGCGCCGGCATCTGGCGGCCGAACTGCACGACGAACTGGGCCAGAACATTACCGCCATCCAGACCCACGTGAAGCTGGCCCAGACGCGGCTGCGCCAGGCCGGCATGGAGGACATCAGCACCTCGATCAACCGCATCCTGGCGCATATGCGAGGCGCCCTGCGGCGCCTGCTGGACGACCTGCGGCCCGCCGTGCTGGATGAATTCGGCCTGCTGCGCGCGCTCGACGAAGGGCCGATTCGCGATCTGCTGAATGCCGCCGGCATGATCTACCGCACCGAGCTGCACGGCGATCCGCGCCTGCTCGACGACGAGACCAGTACCGCGATCTACCGCCTGGTCCAGGAAAGTGCGACCAACGCGGTCAAGCATGCGCAAGCCAGTGAATTCAGGCTGCGCCTGCGCATCGGCAGGCGTCAGGGCAGGACGCTGGCGCTGCTGGATCTGCGGGACAACGGCACCGGACTGCCGCAGCGCCTGCCGCGCGGTGGTCGCGGCCTGCAAGGCATGCGCGACCGGGTCACCTCGCTGGGCGGGCAGTTTCGCCTGCGTGCCGATCATGCCGGGGTGCATTTGCGGGTCCTGCTTCATGCCTCGCATGAAACATGAAACCCCGGATGCGGGTGCAGGACGATCCTGCCAAACGACCGGGTTTCACGCCTGCACGGCAGCCGCCGCCACCCGCTGCAACACCTGCCGCAGCGCCAGCGGCTTGAGCGGTTTGTAGAGCACCCCGATTCCCGCTTCCAGCAGCCGCTGCCGCAACTCGCCATCGCGATCGGCGGTCAGCATCACGGTCGGCACCTCGGCATGCAGCGCCTGCAGCAGCTGCCAGACCTCCAGCCCGGTCCGGCCGCCGTCCAGATGAAAGTCCAGGATATGCAGATCCGGCCGCCACGGCACGGCCAGCGCCTGCCCGGCATTGCGCGCGCGATGCACCAGCCAGCCCCAACTGGTGAGCAGGTTGTCCAGTGCGGCCAGCGCGGCCGGTTCGTTGTCCAGCACCAGCACGCGACCGGCGGGCAGCGGTTGCCGGACATCGACGCTGGCGAACGCACGCGGCGTGGCCGGTACACGCGGCATATCGAGATGGAACATGCTGCCGCACCCCGGCCATGAGCGCAGCCCCAGTGGATGTCCGAGCAGTCCGGCCATGCGCTGCGCGATCGACAGGCCCAGCCCCAGTCCCTGCCCACCCGCGGCGCTGCCGCGGCGGAATTCCTGGAAGATCAGCCGCTGCTCGTCGGCGGCGATGCCGGGGCCGGTATCCCATACCTCCACCCGCAGCTGATCGCCGCGACGGCGCACACCGAGCAGCACCCGGCCATGTTCGGCATAGCGCAGCGCATTGGACAGGAAGTTCTGCAGCACCCGGCGCAGCAATTGCGGGTCGGAGCGCACCCACGCGCGCGTGTCCACCACATCCAGCCGCACGCCGCGGTCGAGCGCGATCGCGCGGAACTCGGCAGCCAGCGGATCGAGCACCTCGGCCAGCGGGAACGCGCGCGGCTGCGGATGCAGGCGGCCGCCCTCCAGCCGCGCGATGTCCAGCAGGCCGGCCAGCAGGCCTTCGGTGGCGGCCAGCGCGCCGTTGAGATGACGCGCGGTGGCGTCGTCGGCGCCGCGCTCGGTCAGCGCATGGGCGAACAATTGTGCCGCGTGCAGCGGCTGCATCAGATCGTGGGTGACCGCCGCCAGAAAGCGGCTCTTCGCCTCGTTGGCGCGCTGCGCCTCGGCCGAGGCCGCGGCCAGCGCGCGCGTGCGTTCCTCCACCCGCAGTTCCAGTGTCTCGTTGACGCGCTTGAGCGCCATCTCGGCCTGGCGGAATGCGGTGACGTCGGTGAAGGTGGCGACGAAACCGCCACCGGGCATCGGGTTGCCGCGGATCTCCACGATGGTGCCGTCGGGGAAGCGCCGCTCGGACAGGTGCCGGGTACCGGCACGCATGTGGGTGAGCCGGCGCTGCACGCGCCGCTCGTCTTCGCCGGGCCCGAGCAGGCCCATCGCGATGTTGTAGCGGGTCAGTTCGGCGACCGGCCGGCCAACCTGCAGCAGCGCGTCGGGGTAGCCGAACAGGCTGGCGTAACGGCGGTTCCACGCCACCAGCTGCAGCTCGGCATCGACCACGCAGATGCCCTGGCTCATGTTCTCCAGCGCCGCTTCCAGCACGCGCTGGTTGAAGTGCAGATCCTGCGCCGCCTCGCCCACGATCGCGACCACCGTGTCCAGATCGTCGCGGCCCTGCCGATGCACCACTTCCAGCAGCAGCCGCGCCGAGGCGGCACCGATCACCGCCGCCAACTCGTGCTCCACTTCGGCGACCAGGGCACTGCCGGCCGGCCCGGCCGGCGGCGCCGTATCGAACAGGTGCTCGACCCGCTCCGCGGACAGGAAACGCGCGGCCAGTGCACGCAATTCGGTCACCCCGACATGACCCACGCTGACCGCGCGCGCGCCACGGCCAAAGCGTGTCTCGGCCACCGTCAGCATCACCGCGACGTTGGCCACCAGGCTCACCGCCACTGCGCGTCCCAGACGGTTCCAGTCGCCCAGTCCAAGCAAGCCATCCGGCGCCAACCAGTGCAGACCGAACGGGCCGGCATGCAGCCACGGCGGCACGCCGGGCAGCAGTGCCGGCAGCACCGCATACAGCCACACCAGCGTGCCGGCCGCCAGTCCGGCGATGACCGCGCGCGAGCCAAGCTGCGGGCGGTACACCGCCGCCAGCAGCGCCGGAGTCAACCCGGCCAGTGCGGAGAACGAGATCGAGCCGATATCGGCCAGTGCCTCGTTGCGCGCCAGCACCCGGCTGTAGGTCCAGGCCAGCAGCAGCACGACCAGGATCGCCACGCGCCGATGGTTCAGCAGCTCGCCGCGCAGGTCGCCATGTTCGTCGCGGCCCCAGCCGGCGCGCACCCGCAACGGCGCGATGAAGTGGTTGACCAGCATCAGGCTCAAAGTCAGCGTGGCGATCACCACCATGCTGGTGGCGGCACTGAGGCCGCCGAGAAACGCCACCAGCGCCAGCCCATGTTCGCCACGCGCCAGCGGCAGCGCCAGCACATACATGTCCGACGACACGCCGCTGGAACCCAGCAGCGCGTCGCCCAGGCGCGCCAGCGGCAGGATCGGCAGCGAGATCAGCAGCAGGTACAGCGGGAACAGCCAGCGCGCGGTGCGCAGATGGCCGTCGTCGCGGCACTCCACCACACCGGCATAGAACTGGTGCGGCAACGTGAACATCGCCAGCGCGCCGAGCAGGATCAGCGCGGGGAAGCCGCCGCTGTCCGGTGGCGGCGGCACCGTGACCGGCAACCCGGCCGGCAACGCGGTGAGCAGCAGGCTGCCCAGGGCCAGCATCGCGCCGAGCTTGAACAGCGACTCGAACGCCATCGCCAGTACCAGCCCGCGGTTGTGCGCCATGGTCGAAGCGCGCCGCGTGCCGAACAGCATCGCGAACAGCGCCATCAGCAGCGCCACGTACAGCGCGCTGTCCTGCCACGGCGCGGACTCGGCCAGCTGCCCGTGGCTGAGGATGCCGTAGCTCATCGCCACCGCCTTCAGCTGCAGCGCGATGTACGGCACAATGCCGATCACCATCACCGCCGTGACCATCGCCGCCAACCCCGGATGCCGGCCCAGTCGCACCGCGATCAGATCGGCCAGCGAACCGGCGCTGTACTCGCGCACCAGCTGCACCAGCCGGCGCAGGAATTTCAGCGCGAACACATACATCAGGATCGCCCCGACAAACGTCGGCGGCAGCCACCAGCCGGAGCGGCTGGCCTGGGTCACGGTGCCGTAGAACGTCCACGAGGTGCAGTGGATCGCCAGCGACAGCGCATACACGATCGCCCAGCGCTTCTCGAAGATGTGCGGCCGGCGCTCGCCAAGCAGCGCCACGCCGAACAGCAGGCCCAGCCAGCACAGCGCAGCGAAGGCAATCAGGCCGACGCTCAGCATGGCGGAATCCTTTGGGCCGAGACCGCCATCGCCTTCAGCGCCACTCCCTGTAGGAGCGACTTCAGTCGCGATGCTCTTCGCAAACCAGGAAGGTCGAGCCAAAGCATCGCGACTGAAGTCGCTCCTACAGGGCTCTGCGCGCAGGGGTAATGGTGAAAGCTCACCGCTATCAAGGCTGCGCCGGCAACCCCAGCGCCCGCACCGCGTTCACCAGCCAGCGCAACTGCACGCCGTGGCGAGAGTCGTAGTCGGCTCCGGAATATCCCCACCAGTCCCAGCATGCCTGCGGATTCAAGGGCGCAAAACTTGCGCGTGTCTGAGGATATAGCACGGCCACGTCGTAGACATCGGCCCAGCGGTTGAAGCCGGCATCCTTCACGAATGCCTCGCCCACGGCCTCGGCGTTCTGCTTGCAGCCGTGAAACGCGACCATCAGGCCACACGGTTTGCCGGCGAGGCAGGCTGGCGGCAGGTAGATGTAGCCGGTGTCGGCCATGAAGGCGTTGGCGCCGTCAGAGCGCAGGGCGTTCTGGTCGAACGTGCGCAGTTCGCCCTTCGCTGTGGTCGCAGCATGCACTGGCTTGCCGAACATCTGCGCGAAGATCTCGCCGGCCGCATCGAAACCGCAATGACCGAGGTAAGGCGCCACCGACTTGTCGCAGTCGTCGCCGTCGCCGGCCACCGGCAGGTTGTGCGCGAACGCTCGCTGGCCGTCGTCGTGCACCCGCATGTCCTTCAGCCCCGGCGTGCCATCGCGCAGTTGCCGGTAGAACTGCGCGCCTGCCTCCGCCACCGCGGGCACCACCAGCGCGTCGTCCATGCCATGCAGCAGGTAGACGTGGGCATGCGCCAGGTCCTTGAGTGCACCGATCTCGCCAGCCGCAGAGCGCCGGCTGGCGCTGGTCACCAGCGCGCCGACATCCGGTGCGGGGGTACCCTTCATGCAGCTGCCCAGCGCCACCTCCAGCTTGCCACCGGCGCAGCCGTACGGGCCGCCGGCGACCAGGGCCGCGTTCGGGAACAGTTCCGGGTACGCCATTTGCGCCTGAGTTGCCATGTACGCACCGGACGAGAGGCCGACCACGGCGGTACGTGCCGGGTCGAGCTTCAATTGGGGCAGGGTCGAATCGGCGTCTTTCGCACAGGCACTGCCGGCGCTGGCCAGCAGCGCCAGCCATAACAGGCTGGTTACCCATCGGGTATTCATCGGTCCGCTCCATTTCATCATGTCATGCCAATCCAAATCGTACCCAACCGCGCTGTGCTTCCGCGCTCTACTGCAAGCAAGGCAACAATCTCGGGGTCCGCGGCGCGACGACATTCCCCGAAGAAAATGCATGCCGTGGTCGTAGCGGGAAGACTGTTAACGGTCCGATGAGGGGCTGTGGAACGGGGACGGTGGGAGGCCGATTGTGGCTTCCCACTGCCCACAATGGAAGTTTATTGAGCGCTCACCGGCCCGTAGTTGTCGTTCTGGTAGGTCGAGGCGCAGCCGATGCCGCTGCAGCTCGTGGTCAGCATTTCCACCACGATGCTGCCGGTGTTGTTCTTCTCGTGGAAGTGGCCCACACCGTTGCTGTCGCCGCCATAGACGTTGGGATAGGCCGGATAGCCGTTGTTGGCCCAATCCCAGTTCACCGCCTGGGTGTCGCTGCCCGCGCCCACGTTGAGCTGGGAGATGACGTTGCTCGCGCTGCGGAACAGCGGGCTGTTGCCACAAGTGGAGTAGTCGGAGGTGGTGGCGCACATCACCTCGTCGTGGGTGCCGCCGTCGATGGTGTAGAAGCGCACGCCCGAGTTCTCATAGGCGGCGCTGGGCAGGCTGTACCAGGTGGAATGATCGGCCGTCCACGGATTGATGCCGGGATAGGCGGAATCCGGGTAGAAGCCGAAGATCCAGCCGTCATACCAGTTCTGCGAACCGCAGGTCGGCGCGTAGGGGTTGCCGTAGCCGACCCAGAGGCAGGAGTCGAGCCCATGCAGGCCGCCGGCGATGTTGACGAAGCGGCGCACGCTGCCCCACTCGCCGTAGTAGTCGAGCGCGGCGATGGTCATGGTCACGCCCATGGAGTGGGAAACGATGTCCACCTTGCTCGCCCCGGTGTAGGACTTAACGGCGCTGATGAAATCCGCGATGATCTGGTACTTGGATTCCTTGTGGTAGTTGTATTGGGCCACCGAAGAATTCCGCTCGCTGGAATCCAGATAGTTCACGCCGAACAGCTCGCAGTCCTTGTAGCCGGCGTTCTTGAAGGCCTGGTAGGTGGACGCCGCGGGCTTGTTATAGCCGGACACCTGATAGGTCGAGGCCGCCCAGCTCGCGGCGTTGTCGGCGTTGCCTTGGATGAACACGACCGGGGTGTGGGTGACGGAGCAGTTGGAGGCGCCGCCGAAGCCGCCATAGCCCTCGCTGAAGCTGAAGCCGCCAGCGAATTGGTTTTCGGTGTAGCTGGTGCACCGCAAGGCGTTGGAGCTGCTGCAGGTCAGCGCCTGGGCGCCTGGGCTGGCGGTCAGGCCGACGACGGCCAGCGTAACGGCAGGGGCGACGGAACCCAGGGCCGTCACGGCCATGACGATGGCGCCGGAAATCAGCGCCGCCGCAGCGGCTGGGATGCGACGGGCGTGCTTGATAAGACTCATAATCTGGTCTCCTCTCACGTTATGTATTTCTCGATCCAACAGATTTTGCGCGAAGTTGCGTGCGCCACCGTCGCGCACCTACACCATCGCCCCGCGGACGCACTGGCGCAAACTTGCCGGTGCGGCTCGCAGCGTGCTTCAGAACGTATAGCGTGCCGTCAGCGTGACCGTGCGCGGCGCACCGTAGAAGCCGGTCACGATGCCCAGTGCGCCGATGTTGTAGCCGGTGGTGCGGTAGGACTTGTCGGCCAGGTTGGTGCCCTGCAGGCTCAGCGTCCACGGTTGGTTGATCTGCCAGATCAGGCCGGCGTTCCACAGGCTGTAGCCACCCTGGGCGATCAGCGGCGACAGCGTGGTTTCCGGGAACACCATGCCCTGGTAGGTGTAGTTGATGCGCGCGGTGAGGCTGCCGCCGTTGCCCAGCGGGAGGGTGTTCTCCAGCGATAGGCCGCCGGACCACTTCGGCGCATTGGTGAACCGCTGCTGGTCGGCGATGTTGACGCCCTTGCTGAGGAACTGGGTGTACTTGGTGTGCAGGTAGGCGAACTGGCCGCTGAAGGTCCAGTTTTCCGCCGGCTTCCAGGCGAACTCCTCCTCCAATCCGTCGATGTGGCCCTTGCCGGCGTTGGTGAAATCGCCGAAGAAGCCCTGGCTGCCGTTGGGCAAGGTGAAGGAACTGAACACCGACAGCTGGATGTTCGAATAGATGTTGTGGAACAGCGCCGTGTTCATCATCAGCGCATCGTCGAGGAAGGTCATCTTGCTGCCCAGCTCGTACGACGAAACCTTTTCGTCCTGAATCGGTTTGCATGAACTGGGAATGGCGCTGCAGTTGGCGCGGATGTTGAAGCCGCCGGAGTGGAAGCCTTCGCTATAGCTGGCATAGAGCTTGATCTGCTCGTTCGCGCTCCAGTCCAGCGAGACCTTGGGCGAGCCGTTGTGCGACGTGTGCGAGCCGCTGAAGTCGGCCAGCGTTCTGATCGGCGTCCGGAAACTCGCGTCCGCAAAGCCGAAGTTCTGGATCAGCGCGGTCTTGGTTTCTCGGGTAACGCGCGCACCCACGTCCAGGCTCCAGCTGGGGCTGATGTCCCAGGTGAAATCGCCGTAGCCGGCAATGCTGCGGGTACGGATGCTGCCGCCGGTGCTGCCGAACTGGGCGAAGCCCAGCGTGCTGAACGGCGGCGAGTCGAGGAAGATGTTGTGGATGACGCCTCGCGCCGTGCCGTTGAAGTAATACAGGCCGAATACGCCGTGCATGGAGCCGCCGGAGTCGAAATTGGCCTGCAGCTCCTGGGTGAACTGGTGGTCCTTGTACTTCGCGTTGACGTCGGCCACCTTGACGGGAAGCGTATCGAAATCGATGTTGGTGTCGGTGGATGAATCGCGATAGGCGCTGATCGACTTCAACGTCCAGTCCTGGCTGGCGATCCAGTACAAGGTCAGCGCCGCGCCGCCCATCTTGGTCCGGTTGAGCTGAGCCATGCCGCTGCGCGTGTTGAAGTCGCTGGATAGCGGCGCAAAGCTCGGATAGAACTTGTTGGCGATGAGCATCTTGGCGCCGCGCGGGTTGGAGTAATCGTGCAGACCGTCCACCGCAAGCTGGGCGTTGAAAGTGTCGTTGGGGAAAAACCCGAGAGTAAGCCGTGCGGCATTGGTGTTCTTGTTGCCGTTGCGGCTGCCGGTATTCAGATTGGTGCCGAAGCCGTCGTTGTGCACGCTGGCCACCGCGGCGCGGCCGCGCCACACCTTGTCGGCGCTGGCACCGCCGACGCTGGCCTTGACGTCCTTTTCGCCATGGTTGCCGCCGGTGACGCTGACGGAACCTTCGGTCTTCACCGGCAGCGGGGTGGAGATGTACTTGATCGCACCGCCGATGGTGTTCTTGCCGTACAGGCTGCCCTGCGGACCGCGCAGCACCTCGATGCGGCTCACGTCGAACACGTCCAGCAACGTGCCTTGCGGGCGCGCCATGTAGACATCGTCCAGATAGATGCCGACCGCCGGGTCGAAGCCCCAGGTGGGATCGGCCTGGCCGACGCCGCGGATATAGGCGGTCAGCGTGGTGTTGGAACCGCGCGCGGCGTACACCTGCAGCGAAGGCACCTTGCCCTGCAGGTCGCCGAGGTTCTGCACGTTCTGCTTGAACAGCGATGCAGCGGTGAAGGCGCTCACCGCAATCGGCACGTCCTGCAGGGTCTCTTCGCGCTTGCGCGCCGTGACGGTCACCTGGCCAAGTTGCTTGGCATTGGCTGGCTTGGCATTGGCCGGCTTGGCCGCAGCGGCGGCGGCCCCGGTGTCGCCGCCCTGCTGCGCATAGAGCGTCAGCGGTGCCGCACAGAACAGGCCGGTAGCCAGACCGATGGCCAGACTCAGGTTGGTGCGCTTCATGATTTCCCCTCGCAGTAGTCGCAGCCATCGACGATGGATGCTGATGCGACCGAGAGTAGGCGAGCGCCTTCGAGTCGGCACTTGTACCTTCGTACAGTGCCCGCCATGGCAACGCACGCGGATACTCGTGCCTTCGTCGATCCCGACCAAGACAACGGAGAACCGCAAGGATGGCATTTCTGATCGTGCTGGCCGCGCTGTGCTTTCTGATGTTCGCGGCTTATCGCGGCTACAGCGTGATCCTGTTCGCGCCGATCGCCGCGCTCGGCGCGGTGCTGCTGACCGAACCCTCGCTGGTCGCGCCGATCTTCACCGGCCTGTTCATGGACAAGATGGTCGGTTTCCTCGAACTGTATTTTCCGGTGTTCATGCTGGGTGCGCTGTTCGGCAAGGTGATCGAGCTGTCGGGATTCTCCAAGGCGATCGTGGCGGCCACCATCGGCCTGGTCGGACGCAGCCGCGCGATCCTGTCGATCGTACTGGTGTGCGCGCTGCTGACCTATGGCGGCGTATCGTTGTTCGTGGTGGTGTTCGCGGTATACCCGTTCGCCGCCGAACTGTTCCGCGCCGGCGACATCCCGAAGCGGCTGATCCCGGGCACCATCGCGCTGGGCGCGTTCACCTTCACCATGGATTCGCTGCCCGGCACGCCGCAGATCCAGAACATCATCCCCACCGCATTCTTCGGCACCACCGCCTGGGCGGCGCCGTGGCTGGGAACGCTCGGCGCGGTCTTCATCCTGTTCGTCGGCCTGGGTTATCTGGAGTGGCGCCGGCGCAAGGCGGCCGCGGCAGGCGAAGGCTATGGCGACAACCTGGTCAACGAACCGGTGGCGTTCGAGCACGGCAAACTTGCGCATCCGTTGATCGCGCTGCTGCCGCTGGTGCTGGTCGGCGTCGGCAACAAGCTGCTCACCGACCTGATCCCGCACGTCTACGGCAGCACGCAATCGTTCGTGCCGGCCGTGGTCGGCCATGCGAAACCGGTCGTGCAGGAAGTCGCCAAGATCGCCGCGATCTGGGCGGTGGAAGGGGCGCTGCTGCTGGGCATCGCGTGCGTGCTGCTGACCGCGTGGAAGCCGGTGATGCGGCGCTTCGCCGATGGCAGCAAGGCGGCGATCGGCGGCGCGTTGCTGGCGTCGATGAATACCGCTTCGGAATACGGCTTCGGCGCGGTGATCGCCGCCCTGCCCGGCTTCAAGCTGGTGGCCGACGCGCTGCATGCCATCCCGAACCCGCTGTTGAACGAGGCGGTCACCGTCACCGCGCTGGCCGGCATCACCGGCTCGGCATCCGGCGGCATGAGCATCGCGCTCGGCGCGATGGCCGACACCTTCATTGCCAACGCACATGCCGCCGGCGTTCCGCTGGAGGTATTTCATCGCGTGGCCGCGATGGCTTCCGGCGGCATGGACACGTTGCCGCACAACGGCGCCGTGATCACCCTGCTGGCGGTCACCGGGCTGACCCACCGGCAGGCCTACAAGGACATCTTCGCGATCACCGTGATCAAGACCCTGGCAGTGCTGGTGGTGATCGCCGCGTACTACCTCACCGGCGTGGTGTAGGAGCGCGCTTGCGCGCGATGCTCTATTACGAAAGGTAGAGCAAGAGCATCGCGCGCGAGCGCGCTCCTACAGACAAATCGGGGTTGTGCCCTATGACTCCCAGATCACCTTCTGCTGCATCGCGCGCCATGCTTCGACATTCGGCAGGTAGCGGCTCTCGATCGCATCGCGCCTGATCTTCAGCGTAGGCGTCAGCAGGCCGCTTTCGATCGTCCACGGCTGCCTGACCACGACCAGGTAGTCCAGCCGTTCGTGGTCTTCCAGCGTGGCATTGACCTGTTCCAGCAGATGCTCGAACGACCCGGTGAGCTCCGCACGCGCATCCACCGTGCCGGCCAGCTCCCGTTGCGCATCCTCGGACAGCATCAGCAGCGCGAACGGCTGCGGCTGGCCGGGGCCGGTGACGCAGGCGCTTTCCAGCTTCGGATGGTTGCCCAGCTTGATCTCGATCGGCACCGGCGCGACGTACTTTCCGCGCGCGGTCTTGAACAACTCCTTGACCCGGCCGGTGATGCGCAGCCGCCCCTGTGCGTCGAGTTCGCCACGGTCGCCGGTGCGGAAGAAACCGTCGGGCAAGGTGTCGCGCGCGGTCAGCTCCGGCAGCTTGTAATAGCCCAGCATCTGGCCCGGGCTCTTGACCAGCAATTCGCCATTGGCGTCGATGCGTGCCTCCACGCCGAGCTGGCAGGTGCCGACGTAGCCGACCCGCACCTGCCCCGGCCGGCAGCCGTGCGAGAGGGCGAAGTTTTCCGTCATGCCGTAGACATCGAGCAGTTCCAGCCCGAGGCTGCGGTACCAGTCGATGATGTCCGACGGCAGCGGCGCCGAGCCGGTGACGGCGATGCGGGTCTGGTCCAGGCCCAGACCGCGCAGGATGCGCCGCTTGACCAGGCGCGAAAGCAGCGGCACGGCGAACAGCCGCTTCTGCTTCGATGGCGGCAGTTTCTCGTTGACCGCCTGCTGGAACTTGGTCCACAGCCGCGGCACGGAGAAGAAGATCGTGGGCCGCGCGCGCTGCA
>SCQT01000033.1 GCA_004322015.1 Chitinophagaceae bacterium | reverse complement strand
ATTATCGGAGGAGCGGTGGCTGGTTTTATTTCCAAATCCGTCGGCAGAAAGAATGGATTGCTCATCGCCGCTGTTGCTTTCCTGATTTCCGCTATTGGAGCCTGGCATCCCGAATGGTTTAATTTCTTTGGTACGGAAGATGCTTATGCCTTTGTGATCTATCGTATTATCGGAGGCGTAGGTATTGGTATAGCTTCAATGCTTTCCCCCATGTATATTGCTGAAATTGCCCCGGCGAAAATCAGGGGAAAACTGGTTTCCTTTAATCAGTTTGCCATCGTGTTCGGTATGCTGATCATCTTTTTCGTTAACTATTTTATCGCTGGTCAGGGTGATGAACAATGGCTGACTACGGAAGGCTGGCGCTGGATGTTTTTTTCCGGCATCATACCGGCGGGGTTATTTTTTATCCTGTTATTTTTTGCACCCGAAACACCCAGATACCTGGCTATCAGGGGGAAAGATGAAAAAGCGTTACATGTGTTGAGAAGAATATCGGGTGATGATAATGCACAGAAAATATTGAATGAAATTAAGTCCACCTTGCACGAAATACATTCGCCCTGGTTGTCTTACGGCTTTTTTGTGATATTCATCGGTATTATGCTTTCCGTGTTTCAGCAGTTTGTAGGTATCAATGTGGTATTATATTATGCGAGCAATATTTTCCGTAATATGGGTTCATCCACGGATGTATCCTTATTGCAAACGATCATTGTAGGGGCAGTGAATCTCGTGTTCACCATTGTAGCTATACTGGCGGTGGACAGATTTGGAAGAAAACCGTTGATGATTATTGGTTCTATAGGTATGGCGGTGAGCATGATAGCGCTGGGGCTTGTTTTTTATTTTCAATATGTGGGTATGCTGGCGTTGATTTTCATGCTGACATACACCGCTGCTTTTGCGATGAGCTGGGGTCCTGTGTGCTGGGTGCTGTTGGCTGAAATATTTCCCAACAGCGTTCGTGGGGCATTGTCTATAGCTGTGGCGGCACAATGGATAGCCAATTGGATCATCTCCTTTACTTTCCCCATGATGAATGATAACGCGAAGCTTACTGCACAATTCCATCATGGATTTGCCTATTGGATATATGGGATCATGGGAATACTCTCTGCCGTTTTTGTATGGAAATTAGTCCCCGAAACCAAAGGGAAAACCTTAGAGGAAATGGAAGGATTATGGAAGAAGAAAGAAAGCAGGGATATAGCGGCATCTTTGAATGAACAGGTGTGAATCAAAAGAATAACCGTGGATGTAGCCTATGGTTAAGGTGCAGCTCATGGTAAAATGAGTAGGATCGTTTAACCCTGAAAGGGTTGAATATCTTGCTGACATATTGCTTATGGAGATAATAAAATTGTTTAGTCGGAGCAGATTTGCTGATCAATGAAAATGGGAAGAGAAAAAGTGATACTCACCATTTCATTATAGGACAATGAGAGAGAAAACGAAAATGCTGATTTGCTGCTTTTGGGTGGCTGTAGCATACATCTTGCAGGCTCATGGACAAGAAGCTTCGACTTCTTCACGTGCTGCATTTCAGGCAAGGATGGATTCTATTAATAAACTTTCTTATGCCCATCATCAGCACATGATGTAGTTGTTGCATAATTGGTAACTATGGCGTATGATCGGCGTTTTGCCATTGCATTGATAGGCTCTTCAAGGGTGAGGCCACACTCTTCCGAAGGGATTTTGAGGAAGGGATGGGTAACCTGACAAGTTCGGGAGAATATCATTGGTTCTGTGGGAACTTTTTAAAATATGATGCTCCTCCGTTTACTGCCAATGATCTGCCGGTGTATGCACCTGAATTGATTGCTTTATGTGCTCCCCGTCCGGTATTTATCAGTGAAGGATCGCCTGAAGTATAAGGTAATTGGGTAGATGATGAAGGGCAATTTATGGCGGAAGCTGCAGCTTCAAAGGTGTATGAGCTTCTTGGCAAAAAAGGGTTAGGAACTGTCATAATGCCGCCAATGGGTACTCCGTTAATGAAGGGGAACTTAGCTTTCCGTCAGCATTTCGGTCCACATACAGATGGGCCTAATTGGCCTTATTTTGTAGAATTTGCAAAAAAATACTTCAAATAAGGCTTCTACCGGAATATCTGTTTTAATAGGTCAGGTAAAAGGTAGTGACCCTGTCAGGATTCAAACCTGAAACCTTTTGATCCGTAGTCAAATGCTCTATTCAATTGAGCTACAGGGCCATTTTCATAAAAATACAAATTGAGAACCTGAAACTTTTTGATCCGTAGTCAAATGCTCCCTGCCTGCCGGCCGGCAGGTATTCAATTGAGCTACAGGGCCATTTTCCGTAAAATCGGATTGCAAAGGTAAAGATTTTTTTTATCTGTCAAACAGCCTTTACTTTTGTACTCTCTTTAAAATATCTTCAAATGAAAGTACAACTCTGGTCTTTCGGGAAAGAGAATGAGACGTATATCAGTGAAGGAATGAAAATGTTTTCCCAGAGATTGCAACATTATTGTGATTTTGAACTTAAATTTTTAAATGCCGGTAAAAATGCAGGAACCCTTCCTCCCGAGGAATTGAAAAAGCAGGAGGCGCGGGTTTTATTAAGTATCCTGGAGCCTTATCACATTTTGATTGTGTTAGATGAAAGAGGTAAAGAGGTGACCTCGCAGCAATTGGCTCTCCTTATAGATAAGCAACAAATGCTGTCTGCCAGAACGTTGATTTTTCTGATAGGCGGCGCTTATGGTATAGATGAAAGCATTTTGCTGAAGGCACGTGAAGTGATCTCCCTTTCCAGGCTCACTTTCCCTCATCAGTTGGTGCGGCTGCTGTTTACTGAACAAATTTACAGGGCGTTCACTATCCTGAATCGTGAAAAGTATCATCACCAATAACAATGCATTTTTAAAGAAACCCTATATTTGCCCTATTTTTATTTATGCATCTGAGTATAACCATTATTATTATCATTATTACCTGCCTGATTTCCATTACCGCATTTTCCAACCGCGAAGAAATGGACAAACTGCTTTTCTGGCCGGCTTTGGTGAAAGAGAAAAAGCAATATTACCGTTTTATTACCTCCGGCTTTATTCATGCAGGATGGGGACATTTGGCGCTTAACATGTTCACCTTGTTTTTCTTTGGTGCGGTGGTAGAGCAGTATTTTAAGCAGTTATTTGGTCCGGGGGTGTTTATTTTATTTTATCTTTTATCAATTATCGCAGCCGATCTGCCGGATTATTTTAAGTATAAGCATAACTACGAATTCCGTTCCCTGGGGGCGTCAGGAGCTATTTCGGCGGTGGTTTTTGCCAGTATTTTGTTCGACCCCTGGCAGAAGCTGTACCTGTTTATAATCCCAATCGGCATTCCGGGTTTCATCTTTGGAGCGCTGTGGTTATTATATAGCTTTTATATGTCAAAGAGGGGGGGAGATTATATCAATCATAATGCCCATATCTGGGGTGCGATCTTTGGAATTGTATTTACTTTAGCGCTGGAACCGAAGATAGGCCCGTTTTTTATACAACAATTAATGAACGGCAGGTGAATTGGTTTCTGGTTTTAAATTCCTGGTTGCTTGTTCTTGAGTGATCCGATGTTCATGCCTAAAAAACGTTGACCACTTTAGCTAAGTGTTAAACGTTTATATTTTACATATGCTGGAGTGATATTTGAGCCGGAGGATGTTTTCCGGCAGCCCGCAGGGCCGTTCCGT
>SCQT01000003.1 GCA_004322015.1 Chitinophagaceae bacterium | reverse complement strand
TCAGAACTATCTGAAGTTGGATTCTGATCAGAGCCAAATCGCGGATTGGTTGCATGATTATGTGCGGCAACCATAGATAAGCCGGTATATAATCCCTTTTGACCACTTACTGCCTGTTGCACCAAATCTGTAAAGTTTTTTAATAACTTGGAGAAACCGGTAGTATTTCCTGCCTTTACCTCCGCCAAAAGTGTTGGAAAATAAACGGCCAGTGAAGTGTCGCCGGCAATGACGCCAATGGCCTGCTTTACTACGGTGCGTATTGCTAACCTGCCTGCCTGTATCATTTGTCCTGAGTTGTCGGGATCCGATATCATTTTGGTACCATCGCCCATAACTATGGGTCCTGTGCCGCCCATTGCGAACCATCCTAATGTATCATATAATGGCGTAGTTGCCAGTTGAGGCGTTACTGTTTTCTTTTTGCAGGAATTTAATGTAAAAATTCCTGCTATCAAAGCTACCGCTGCTAATAGCTATATTGATTTAAGTTTCATGATATAGAGTTTTTAAATTTAAAATATCAGTTAATAAATTTGCCGACGAAAGCAGTCAGCTTTCCATAAAAATTATTATCATTCATTACAGGACAACCTTTTGACAGATATGACGCAGATACAATGTATCGGGCTGATTTAAAGCCATCGTTTTTGACGGCATTGTCATAAATTTTTTTGGCATTATTAACCCTGTTGTCGAAAGTATAAACGAGCGTATAATCCTTTGGATTAAAATAAGCAGACTTTACACCCTCTTGTTTCAATACTTTGTTTTCAATTTGCAGGGCATGGATGGAATCTACAGGTTGTTTAAAATCTGCCCTTGCCATCTGGATGGTGGCATAAGGAAGATCCCTCATTTCTTTTACCATCATGGTAATATGCACCAGCAATACGGCAAAAAATAAAAAGGTTATTCCCAATACAGATAAAATGATAATCCTGATTTTTTTATTGATTTTCATGATTAATATTTTTATGATAAAACGTAAATGAACCAAAATGAAAGGGGAACCGATGTCCCTCATTCTTTACATGAAAACATCCCATCCCTTACGAACCTGGTAAAAGCGCTTTATTGATCACATGAATGACACCATTAGATTGATATACATCAGGGATAGTAACTTCGGCTTTATCACCTTTAGCATCTATTACCCAAAGATGATGACCCTTCATCATTACGGTGAGCATACCGCCATTGACGGTTTTTAACATGGCTTTACCATGCCCTTTTTTGATCATGTGCATTAAAGCTCTTGAATTTAATTTACCCCGAACTACATGATAGGTCAGAATAGCCGTAAGTTCCGCCTTGTTTGCCGGCTCTAAAAGGGTGTTGACAGTACCTGCAGGTAATTCATCAAATGCTTCGTTGGTAGGTGCAAAAACAGTGAATGGGCCAGGGCCTTCTAAGGTGGAAACCAATCCTGCGGCTTTCACGGCTGCTACCAAAGTAGTATGATCCTTTGAATTGACCGCATTTCGAATAATGTTTTTGGAAGGATACATAAGTGCGCCCCCTACCATTTTTGGTTTTTCTGATTTCATTTGTGCCATAGAAAATCCAAATGTTAAAAATAAAAGCGCCATGACATATAAGCCTGTTTTAAATGAAGTACTTTTCATGATTAAATATTTTTTAGATGAATGAAATAGTTTCTCTTAAACCGGTTTATATCAAATACGGTATTTCTGTTGATTTGGATTTCAACAAATAAAATAAGATGCAAAAACCTTTAAAAGGAGAGAAAAATGAAAGGTGAAATAAAAATATAACGAGAATAGAAGTCAGGTTTTTCCCATCACATACATTTGGCTCATAGTTGGCGTGGGACTGCCTTCCTGCTTTTCAAGCGTAATGGCAAAAGCCTGCACATTACCGGGTTGTACATTTGCCATAGCTACCAATTCATTTTCATTGGTGGGGTTATACATGCCCATACTGACAGGTTTGCCATTAACTATAGCCCAAAGCTGATAAGCCTTGCCTGATGGCGGTGCGGGGAGATTGAAGTTAGCCAGATACGCATGCCTGCTCTGAGGATCCCAATAAACTGTAGCCAACATTCCCGGATGTGCAGTAACACCTTCCATAACAACCGGCTTCATTGCAGGATTCATCAATACATGCATGCCTTTTTGTACACGGGCTAAGCTGGTTTGCAATGCCTGGTTCTGAGTGAAAAGTCGCTGCTGATTAGAGGTCAACAGGTCATAGCGGTCTTTATATTGCCGGTATTTGCCGATAAAAACACCATTCAGTGCTATACTGGCAATTAACAGAATGACAGCGGCTGCCGCCAATTTTTTCCACTTATTTAAAGATAAAAGGATGGTATTTTGTTTATTATCTTCAGTGATTGCTTTGCCTGGTATTTGCGGATGTTTATTTTTCTCATCCCTTA
This sequence comes from Chitinophagaceae bacterium, assembly GCA_004322015.1. GTDB lineage: Bacteria > Bacteroidota > Bacteroidia > Chitinophagales > Chitinophagaceae > FW021-bin31. The sequence goes on along the minus strand of SCQT01000003.1, from coordinate 30,580 downwards.
TCGCATTCATAACACGGGATTTCAATTGAACGGGTGGTTGTACAGCGTCCTGGTCAGCTAAAGATTCCAGCGTTTTTTGATATGATTCAATGGCTTGTTGGATTTCAGGATGGGATACTGCCATAGACTCCACTTGAGCCGCTTCTCCGGGAGAAAGCGAACCAAGCACATAACTTTCAATGATGCCGGATGATATGTATTCTTCTATATTCAAGTTATTTTCAATAGTTTTCTCAATTGTATTAAAGCATTGCGGGTCCTCGTTTTCACCGTCCCTAACGGGATCCCCAATTCTTTTGATATTTCTTCCTGGGTATATCCTTCAAAATAAGCCATGATAATGACCTGTTTCTGATCCTCATTTAAAGCAGAAAGTACCTTATCCAAGCCTACATGATCCATATTAGAAACAGAGGATAAGTCATTCATCTCATTATTTACGGATTCATCTAAGGCATGGATTTTTTTTGCTTTTTGAAATTCTTTGGAACGGAGGGTATCAATGGCGGTATTACGTGCAATATGCAACATCCAGGTGTAAAGCCTGCCTTTGGCCGCATCATAATTCCCGATATGGTGGTAGATTTTAATAAATACTTCCTGAAGTGCGTCTTCCGCTTCCTGCTGTACCGGAATGATCCTGAGAATGATGCCGAATAATGCCGCACTGTAATGATCATATAAGTAACTGTACGCATCTTCTTCTTCCTGCCTTAACAGGGAAACGAACTCCGTTTCAGAATATATAGTTGACAATGACAAAGAAGGATACGCTGATTGAATGTATAAAAGTACAACGATTATTTTGCAAACTGCATTTTATAATCCACACTTACCTTCCCCTTTACTATATCCTCTAATCTCTTTTTCAATAATCTTTTTTTCAAAGGCTTCAGATAGTCAATGAAAAGCTTGCCTTCAATATGGTCATATTCATGCTGAATGACCCTGGCGGTAAGCCCGGAAAAGGTCCCTTTGCGGGGCTGAAATTGTTCATCAAGGTATTCAATAGTCACAGTCTCGGGGCGATCTACATCTTCACGAATTTTGGGAATGCTCAAACACCCTTCTTCATAAGCCCATGGACTACCATTTAAATCCACCACTTTCGCATTGATAAAAACCGACTTTATACCTCTATCATCGCCATATTCCTCTCTTTCTTTATCCTCCAATTGCTCCAGCACATGGCTGCTGTCCACCAAAAAAAGACGGATTGGCAGATTCACCTGGGGTGCTGCCAATCCGACCCCGTGAGAGGCATATAAAGTCTCCCACATATTGGCGATCAGTTCCTGTAATCCGGGATAGTTCGCTTGAATATCTTCTGCTTTTTTCCTTAATACCGGATTGCCATACGCTGTAATCGGTAAAACCATAATGAGTGAATTTTTCACAAAATTACATCAAATTGACCGAAGATAATCCTGAAGAAGAACGGTAGCGCTGACTTCATCTATCAAACCCTTATCACGCCTTTGTTTTTTATTGATACCGGAAGCTACAATACTTTGTAAAGCTATTTTGGAAGTAAATCTTTCATCCAACATTTCAACAGGTTTATCGGGGAAATTTTTTTTCAAAATACGCACACATTCCCTGACTGATTGAGTGGCATCTGTATCAGTATCATTCAAATTTTTAGGGTAACCTATAATAATCTTTTCAACTTCTTCCCGAAGAAAGTATTTTTTTAAAAAAGGAATCAGTTCATGGGTGAGAACAGTCGTTAATCCTGTAGCAATCATTTTCAACGGATCCGTCACAGCAATTCCGGTCCTTTTTTTTCCGTAATCTATGGCAAGAATGCGGGGCATAGGGCTTATTGTTTTATTGTTTTATTGCTTATGAACATTGAATATTGAGTATTGAGAATTATTTGTTTTTTAGACATTGTGATTTCTCATGATTTATATAAAGATGGCTCCGATTACAAACACGGCATAAATACAGCTGGCGATCCCATTCGCAGTCATAAAGGCAATATTCACCTTACGAAGATCATCAGGTTTCACTAACAAATGCTGATAGACCAGCATGCCAATAAATATGGAAGCGCCTAACCAATATACCCAATGGAAACCTCCGTATATCCCCGCAATAATAACCAGCACGGCAGCCATAGCATGCAATACAGAAGAAAACAATAATCCTCTTTCCCTTCCTAACCTCACCGGAAGAGAATGTAAATTATTTTCCCTGTCAAAAGCATCATCCTGGAGTGCATAAATAATATCAAAGCCCGAAACCCAGCATAATACCACAATAGAAAACATCACAGGCAATAACGAAAAATGCCCGGTAACGGCTATAAAAGCGCCAATGGGCGCCAAAGACAATCCCAGCCCCAGCACCAAATGACATAATGCCGTAAAACGTTTGGTGTAGCTGTACCCCAGAACGATTAACAATGCGACCGGAGATAAATAAAAGCAAAGCCTGTTAATAAAAAAAGTGGTGAGGATAAATAAGATGCAATTGAGGATAACGAAAATTAATGCATGGTTTTTCTTTATTTCTCCGGTGGGTATTTCACGCCGATTGGTCCTGGGATTCAATTTGTCGTACTTTTCATCTGCCCAGCGGTTGAACGACATCGCAGCGCTCCTGGCAAATACCATACATAAGATCACCAATAATAGCAACAATCCGTAATGCTGACTCTCTCTTGTCCTTACGCCTAAAAAAAAACCGATCAGTGCAAAGGGCATGGCAAAGATGGTATGTGCGAATTTTACCAGAGAAAAATATTTGCTGATAGTGGTCATAAATATTCTGACTTATGTTCTTTTAAACTTTAGATATCGGCTGTTGGCTATTAGCTATTAGCTTTTGGCCTTGAGCTTTTGGCTTTCAGCCTTGAGCTTTGAGCTTTCAGCCTTGAGCTTTGAGCTTTCAGCCTTGAGCTTTGAGCTTTGAGCTTTGAGCCTTGAGCCTTGAGCTTTCAGCCTTGAGCCTTGAGCTTTCCGCTTATTGAATACATCCCATACCACAATTCCGGCGCTCACTGAAATATTTAATGAATGTTTCATACCATATTGGGGAATTTCTATACAGCCGTCACATAACGCCAGCGCATCTTCGCTTACACCACTGACCTCGTTCCCGAAGATCAATGCCAGTGGCCGGTTATCAGCAGGACCAAAATCCTGCAGAAGAATGCTGTCATCCGTTTGTTCGACTGCATAAATACTGTAATTTTCTTTCTTCAATTGAGAAATAGCATCGGTAACATGCTTGAAATATTTCCATTGCACTGTTTCCGTGGCGCCTAAAGCTGTTTTATGAATATCGCGATGTGGCGGAGCAGGCGTATATCCGCATAAATAAATACCCTGAAGCAGGAAAGCATCAGCCGTACGGAATACCGAACCTACGTTGTGCATGCTGCGGATATTATCTAAAATCAGTATCAGCGGGGTCTTTTCCGCATCCCGAAATTCCGGAACAGTCTTACGGTTCAATGCATCCATGCTCAGCTTTTGCATCAGGTATTTTTATGCTGCAAAGGTAAGGTGAAAGAGTTGAATGAAAATTCAGATGATAATTGGGATTAGCTGGCGCTTATTTTTCCGACCTGAAAAACCAATGTACTCCGAACTTATCCGCCAAATGTCCATAGGTTCCAAATGGCACGGCCGTCAGGGGGTCCAGCAGGTCCTGATCAGCTCCAACAGATAATTTATCAAATATTTTTTCAAGATCACCTGTAGAACTCCCTTCAATGTAAATGGCAACTGTGTTTCCCTGTTTGGGTTGCCTGGTCGGATGTAACCAGTCTGTAGCAGAAATTTCCACCATGTCATTTTTCAGCAAAGCATAAATTACTTTCTTATGATCTTTCTCTTTCAATCCGGCCTTCATGGGTGTATCTTCTACCTTCAAAATAGTTAATTCACCGCCAAAGCAATCGTGATAAAAGTTCATGGCCTCGGCACATTGTCCTTCAAATATCAGGAAAGGCATCGTGTTTATCATAACAGGTACTTCTTAGAGTGAAATATCTTTATTGATTTGAATATTGAACTTGTACATATTTCTTCCATGGCTCCCAATACCGCTCATACCAACTCCGGTTAATGATATCATATCTGCCATCAGGAACATTGCAATGAGTAAGTTCGATTAAAGCATCATCTCCATTTTGTTCAAAACGTAGCACCACTATCATATCTAAATCATCCGGTGTGGGTGTTGAAGCCGCACTGCGCCACCGCAGCACGATCAGTTTCCCGGGAACTATTTCCAACACTTTCCCGTAAAGATGCCCGTTATCTATAATCCATGCTGTACCTTCTGTTGGTTGTATTTTAACCTCAATCCCTCCTCTGATGGCTGAATGATGCTTTGAGTTTAGAAACATATCAAATAAATCACCTGCCCTTGCATCTTTAAATTCTATTTTTTGATTGATTGTTTTCATTTTGATTTTTATGCTTTTTAATTTCTATTGAGGCAGCCCTACTCCCTCATTCATAAATTTTACCAAGCTATTGGTAACATGACCATCCCATCCCTTTTCGCAGACCTCATAACATTCAATTCCCGGAACTAATCCGATGTGGATGAAATCAATGTGGGTTTGATCATTTACTGATGAGATTTCAAACGTAACTTCCGTATCGTTCCATTCTTTTTTGTCGTTCAACCAGGGAAGGGAACAATCGGTTACTTCCCAGACTACTTTTTTATTTGGTTCTAATTCACTCACCCGAAAATTTACAAAGGCTATCCCTTCCTTATCAAATAGTACGGTAAACTTATCATTCAATTTTTCGGCGCTGCCTGAAAAATCTTTTTTCCACCAAAGATTTACCTTGCTGATCTTTTTCATGGCTTCATCCGGAGAAGCATTGACTGTGATGGTTCTGTGATAATTTTTGTTTTTCATGTGGTTTCGATTTTTATTTAAAAAATTCAAGTCTGTAATCAAAAGGACATCTAAAAGCTTCCTTTGCTTTGCGTCCCGAACCTTTGGGATTGGGAAGGAAAAATAAACAAAAATACTCTTCCGGAGATATCCTCTCATTTTTCCTTTCCTAATCTGACCTTAGTACAGAAAATTATTTCCCGGTAGTTTAACCTTATTACCTTATCATCTGCAAACTGAAAGGTCCAACCCTATTATAACGAACAGAGAAGGTAATAAGGTTTTCATTATTTTATCCTTCTTCTCTACTAAGGCTATTTTTCGGTATTTTTAAAACGGATCTTTTCATTAAAGCTCAGGGCAAGTCTGATCCAATAATCGAGATCTTTTTTAAACGGAATGGCATTTTCATTTACATACACATACCCTTTATATTTTCGTTTACCCATTTCAACCCAAATTTTGCAGTTAGCTGCAAAATTTGCCCTTCGGGCCGACGATTCCGGCTTTTTGCCAGAATGTCGAGGTTGACCCCGACAAAAATTAGCTAAAAAGCTAATTTTTCGTCGCTGCTCCGCAGAGATTTTGCTGTAGCAAAATCTGGGTTCAACATCCTGACAGTCATTTGCCTTTAATATCTTTTCATGCATAGCAGGATCAAAGCGAACCATTATGTGGTCATCACTGACGCTGACACACATTTTACTATTCACCAAAAAGGTAATGCCTCTGAACATTTTCTTTTCTTCCACATTCGGCAAATGGGACAATGCATCTCTAACGCGTCCGGTTAATTTTTCATCAACCGCCATATCAGGAATATTTTTTCATATAATCTTGCATAAAACTCATTACTTTGGCAAATGCCACCGGATCAAAAAAATACACTATTTCACTTACTACGACGGAATCATTTACTTCGATATAATCTGCTAATTAAAAGCCTGCTTTTGTGCCGGAAGGCGTCGTTAATTCTACTGAATAGAGAGCAGGTCAGGCTTCCGTCCGCAAATTACTTGGCAATTCCACGTGGTTTCATTTTGGAATGTTTTAATGAGTAAGCAGATTTTGAAATGAAAGAGTATCAAAGAATATCGTTAATTCATTCAGCTTCCCATTCTTTACTTTCCACCATTCTGATACATTTCCATTGATGGTTTTCCCATTTGGAAAAACATAATCATAATTGGCACAGACAAATGCCTTATCTTCATCAATGATCATTTCTTTGATGCGCATGGTTTTAAAAAGCCTGCTGAAACGGTTAAGGATCTCAATATAGGCTTGTTTTCCGACTACAGGTTCTGGTTTGGTCATGTCCCCGCCGATGAATTGGAAATCATCTGCAATAACGGAATCCCATCCGTGCTTTTGGTTTAGCCCGTTATAATACGCTTCCAATAATTCTTTTGTTTCCATGTTTTTTGATTTTTAATTTTATATGATTAGTTACTATTTCTGCCTATGGACTCAGGTTTCCCTTTTCCCTCAGTCAGGTAATGATATAAGCTGTCTTTGATATAAAAATCCCAACCTTTTATGCAATCATTATAACATTCAATTTCCGGAACGAGACCAGCATGAGTTACATCCACGCGAGTAGCGTTTCCTTTGGATGTAATATCAAATATCATACTGGTTCCTTTCCATTCTTTTTTATCATGAATCCAATCCAGATGACAGTCGGTGACTAACCACACCACTTTTTTGTTGGGGATCATTTCGGTGATCCTGAATTCCACATAAGTCTTTCCGAAGTTTACCCGGAAAATGTCATGCAGCTTTTCCGATTTACCGTTGATATTTGACGCCCACCAGTCTGAGACTTTGTTGATGGCATGGAATGCTTTTTCAGCGCTCACATTAGCAGAGATGATGCTGTGATAATCGTTTTTAATCATGGTGCTTTTCATGTTATAAATTTTAGAAGTCTGAAAATGACTACACAAAGATAAATGACCTTAAGGGGGTCAGGGAGGTGTAAAAAAGACAATATAAGGGGTCGTTTTGGACAAAATGAATAAATGTACAATGTACCGGCCTCAGAAAATAGATTGTAAATCTCCCTATTTAGAAGAACAGCTCAGGATGCGACAAGTTGGATAAAAGGTATCTTGCTCAAAAAGTTATAGTCAATCCTCCGTCAATTGTAATTACAGAACCGGTTATATAGGTTGCGTCGGGACCGGCAAGAAACCAGGCCACTCCCGCCACTTCTTCCGGCTTTCCCGCCCTCTTCAGAGGAAGATGATCTCCTTTGATATAATTATCCTTGAACCAATCTGAATCAAGTTCATTTTTGCCGTCTTCTTTAACCGACATAGGGGTCTCAATAAATCCCGGAGCAATAGCGTTTGCAAGGATGTTACGGGGCGCCAATTCTATTGCAAGAGAACGGGTAAGTTGAGCGATAGCAGCCTTTGCCATTCCGTATGCAGAGCTCCCTTTGGCTACTCGTTGAGAATGGATGGAAGTAATATGAATAATCCTGCCGCCGCTGTTTATCAACGGTACTAATGCCCTACAAGCTTTTACTGACCCGTACAACATTATCTGTAAGGAGCTGTCCCACAATGAAAAGTCCGATTCAATAAGCGCAAGATGCTGTGATATTCCTATACTGTTTATCAATACATCAAAACTCCCAAATTGGGCTTTGACGATTTGATGTAATCCTTCGACCTGCTTATCATCACGAATATCCAGTGAATACACTACATGATTGTTACCCTCCAGTTTATTCATTACCTCCATACATTTTCCTAAATCCGGTGAAGCTATTAATACTTGCCATCCCTCACCGGCAAATCGCTTGGCCGTAGCCTCTCCAATTCCTGAAGACCCTCCCAATATGATGACCCTTTTTGCCATAGTAAAATTATTTCAGTTTTAATCAATAAGTAGCCCTGCCTCCTGATATGTCAAATATAAAACCGGTGTTAAAACTGGATTCTTTTGATACAATCCAGGCGGCAATGGATGCTACTTCTTCAATAGTGCCCAGCCGCTTCATGGGTATCTTAGCCGCCATATAGGCTAATTGTTCCGGAGCGGTATTCTCATTCATGGCTGTTCTTATAACAGCGGGAGCCAGTCCATTTACCGTTATACCTGTCTCCGCATATTCCTTACCCACACCTTTTACTAATCCTATGACCCCCGCCTTCATTGAAGAATAACCTGCCATAAAAGGGTTACCTTCTTTTCCGGCAATTGACGCTAAAAGTAAAATGCGTCCATAGTTATTTTTTTCCATTGCTTTTACGGCATACTTAGTCATTAAGAATGATCCTCTTAGATTTATCCTGTATATTTCATCATACTTTTCCACTTCATAGTCAGTAATTTTCGTATTTGTCGGCCCCACAATCCCGCCGAATTAACCATAATATCCACCTTTCCGAATTCATCCAATACTTTTTGAATTGTTTGCTGAACATCCTTTTCTAATGAAACGTCCATTTCATAGCCCCTCACAGTATAACCGTTATCACTGAAACTTCTAATCGTTTTTTGCAATAGAGATCCATTTTTGTCTAACAATACCACTATCCCTCTTTCTGAAGCAATGCGATGTGCTATTCCTTTACCTAAACCATCCGCTCCGCCTGAAATAATTGCCACTTGTTTTTCGAATCTTGCCATTGTCATTTCGCTTTTTTATTAATATAATTATTCAAACATCCCGCTCATAGACCTTATTCGGTAAATTTGGAAATAGGTAATCCTCTATACCCACAATTTTTAACTACAAACAGAGCTCCTGCTAAAGGTTGGCTCCCTAATTCATTTTTACTAAGCCCTATTTTTGCCGATGTTATATATAAGCTATCCATATTATCCCCCCCAAATGTACAAGAGGTAACTCTGGACACAGGTAATCTGATCTCTCCAATTTTCTGCCCATTAAGCGGATTCCACCTTGCAACCTGCCATCCATCCCAGTGTGCAACCCAAAGCATTCCTTCCTTATCAATAGTCATTCCATCAGGACTTCCTTCTTTCGCAGGGATTTTCACTGCAATCTCTTTACCGGTAATCTGTGAAGTGTTTGTATCACAATCATAAGAAGCAATGGTAAATGTGGGCGTGTCAACAAAATAAAACTTCTTTCGATTAATGTCCCAAGCCATTCCGTTTGAAATAGTTGTTCCACTTATCATTTTAGTTATTGACAGGTTCTTATCTAAAACATAAACGCTTCCCCGATTAGGTTCCTCATTAAGAGACATTGTACCAGCCCAGAATCTTCCCGCTGGATCACATTTGCCATCATTAAAGCGATTATTGGGTAAATCTGATTCAGGGTTGGCGATCATCTTAATCTTTCCACTCGCTCGATAAATAATCCCAAAACCATTTTGCATAGCTGCCACATAATTACCTTTGGTGGTATAAGAAATAGAGCCAATCTTCTGATTCACCTTAATCGTTCGATGACTCTTCCGGATCGTTGAATATTCATGAATTTTACCTCTTTCAATATCTATCCAGGACACTGTTTTTCCCATGCCATCCCACACCACTCCTTCACCAAGTAAGCAGCGATGATTGGTAACCGTATGTATATCTAAATTCGAAACAATCATTATTATTAGTTATTCACTACATTATATACTCAACAAAATCCTTTCGGCTCATTGAATTTATTGGTAATCAATGAGAATCTCTGGCTACCTGACTACCTGATTTTCCTCTTAGAAAATCCATATCAGCTCCTTCGTTTGCCTGGAGGACATGGTCAATGTACAGGCCGACATACCCTCTGTTCACACTCGGTAATGAGAGTTTAAGCTCTTTTTTTCTTTCAGCCAATTCTTCCTTGCTGACGTTCAACATCAGGGAACGCTTAGGAACATCAAGGGATATTGTATCTCCCGTTTTCACTAAGGCAAAAATACCTCCTATGGCAGCTTCCGGCGACACATGTAATACCACTGTTCCAAAGGCAGTTCCGCTCATTCTTCCGTCAGAGACCCTTACCATGTCGGTTATTCCTCTATTAAGAAGTTTTTTAGGTAATCCCATATTACCTACTTCAGGCATACCCGGATAGCCTTTGGGGCCCACATTTTTTAATACAAGAATACTATTCTCATCAACCTCCAGCTCATCACTATCAATCCTTGCTTTATAATCTTCGATATTTTCAAATACAACTGCCTTTCCCGTATGCCTCATTAAATGAGGGCTTGCTGCCGATAATTTAATTACTGCACCATCTTCACACAAATTACCTTTTAATACACCCAATCCGGACACTTTATTAAATGGCTGATCTAAAGAAGCAATCACTTCTTTGTCATAATTTTCAGCATCTTTATAATTTTCCTGAATTGTCTTACCATTTACGGTCATACAATCGCGGTGTAATATCGAATCCAACTCCTTTAATACCGCCGGCAGACCTCCTGCATAAAATAAATCTTCCATGAAATATTCCCCTGAAGGTTGGAGGTTAACGATCAATGGAATACCGGCAGACAAATGATCCATATCGTCCAGAGTAAGCGGTACCCCAGCTCTCCCTGCAATGGCTAATAAATGTATAGCAAAGTTAGTAGAGCCGCCTATGGCGGTATTGACTTTAATAGCATTTTCGAAGGCTTTACGGGTAAGAATGTCTGATGGCTTCATATTCTCCTTTACCATTTCAACTATCCGTACCCCCGAGAGATGTGCCAAGGTCTTACGTCTTGAATCTGCAGCCGGTATGGCTGCATTCCCCGGAAGTGAAAGCCCCAGAGACTCCACCATACATGCCATGGAAGAGGCAGTTCCCATCACTGCACAATGTCCGCAACTTCTGCACATAGCTGCTTCTATGGTACTAAGTTCCTCCTGTTTCAGCCTGCCTTCACGAACCTCATCATGATAGCGCCATACGTCGCTCGTCCCGATACTTTTACCCCGGTATCGCCCGGTCAACATAGCTCCTCCTGATACAACAAGGGCTGGAATATCTACACTACATGCACCCATCACTAATGCAGGGGTCGTTTTATCACAGCCGCAGAGAAGCACTACCCCATCCAGGGGATTAGCTCTTATAGATTCCTCCACATCCATGCTGACTAAATTCCGGTACAACATTGCTGTTGGCTTCATTAGCGTTTCTCCCAAAGACATGACTGGGAATTCCAATGGAAAGCCGCCGGCTTCCCAAATTCCATGTTTAACGGACTCCGCTAATTCCCTGAAATGTGCGTTACAGGGTGCTAATTCACTCCATGTATTACAAATACCTATGACCGGCTTGTCATTAAACTCATAATCAGGGAACCCCTGGTTCTTCACCCAAGCACGATATATGAAACCATCCTTCCCTTTTCTACCAAACCAATTACGGCTTCTTAAGTCCTTTTCTCCCATCTCCTATGTTTTTAAAAGTGATTTTATGACTCCTTTTCTGCATCAAATTGGAATCTTCCCGGCCCAATCAAAATAACGTTATCCTGATTCTGCTTCTCTGGCTTCACGGGTCTCTGATTACACAGGATGCGTGCATACACAGCAGGTATGGATACCTCACATTTTGTACCTTCAGGCACTGTCAGGTTTACTATAAAATGTTTATCACTCTTTTGAATAGAAACCTTTATCTCTCCTCTGTTTGTAGGCACCGTGGCGTGAGCGAAGTGGAGTACTCCTAATTGTGGTTTCATATGAAAAAGTCTATATCCTGGTTCTATTGGACTAATTCCACATATATACTGAGACATCAATATAAGACCGCCACCACTCCACGCATGATTAAACGTTCCCCCACCGAACCCTTCTTTCCCTACCCCCCATCCTTCAAACAAAGTAGTGTAATCCGGGTTATCAACCATTGGCCCAAACCTTTTCTTCATCCTGATTAATGCGTAGTCTGCATCACCCATCACGTATAAAGCCTGTAATACGTATTTTTCCATATAAGGACTGGCGTGCTCTTGCTGTTTAAATACTTTTAATAAAGCAGGGTACTTAGTAGAGTCAGCCAACCCTGATACCACCGCCAATGCTTGGGAACGGTCATCGGTTGCATATTTATAAGCCGGACTGCGATAAGCATTCCCATTCCAAAATTGTTTATTAAAGGCATCTTTTAGCGTATCCATTATTCCTTGATAATACAACACATCATTTTTTTTGTAAAGAACTTCTGCCATGTTTCGCATCCCCTTTACAGCTAAATAATACCACGCGTTCTCCAGGAGCACAGTATCAATATTCTCACCCCAATCTCCCCATGTCCAACCGCCTTTACGAAATACAACGGTTCCTTTATCATTTAACTTCCACACTGCCACATATTTTTTTACGTTATTATAAAGATCCTCAATTGTTTTTCGGTCCCCTGTGTACAGATAATAATTCCAGAAGCCATAATATCCTATATAAGCCAACACCTGACAGGGGAGTTCCTTATTCCAATTGCCGGCAGGGATCGGACCAAAAAGGGTGCTGTCAGGACGTTGCCATCCAATGATCTCATACATTCCTTTTCTCTGTAATAGATAACTCATAGTATCCAAAGCGTAGAAGGCTTCCCCTGATTCTAATACTTCATCGCCAAGCCATTGGGCTCGTTCCCGGTCAGGGCAGTCCATGTAATTATCACGCATATTAACATACAAGGTACGTCTTGCCTTCTGCCAATATAGGTTTAAAAAAGCCGAGTTGCTTTTGAAACTGCCAAGGAAAGTTGTATTATATCCTGTTTCTCTATATTTTAAATCAATTATTTTAATTCCCTTGGGAACAATATAATATACTTTATTCCCATTCATCCATCCATAACTTTCATACGCTTGCCTGCCCTCTTTTGTAATATAACCCGCCCTGACATTCAATGCGCCACCGTCTGCATGAGCATCTGTCTGTATGCTAATATTCTCACCCGCAGGTGATATTATATCCAGGTAGGGAGTAATTTGAGCATCATAAGGTAACACACAAACTATAGTATCGTTATTCTTTCCAGAGATTATCCTTTTACGAACATACTTATTTAATCCATAATCTTTCCATTGAGGAATAGGACGCTTAATTAATTGATGCCATGGTGCGCATGGGGGTATCCCGATTTCCATAGCTGCTCCAAAACCATGAGCAACAGCGTCATAATCAGGAGAATACCAAAGCCCTAAACTTTTGCGTGCATCATAAAAAACGTTTGATTCAGGCAAGCGATAATTGGGGTGGGGTAGTGGTGAAATTTCGTATGCAGGATCTATTCTTGCCTCCCATGAATCATCACTTAATATGGTCATTTCAGGAGTAATACATTGAAAAACCATACCAGCCTTTCCACTACTATTGTGTGAAAAGCCATCTTTACCAAAATACCAAAGTAATATACCAATTGTATTTACTCCATTATGCAGATATGGAGCAATATTCACCTCGTCATAATAGGTATCCCGGGGAGTGGCGCCTCTTTTTAATCCGCCCTCAAATATGACAAGCCTATTGTTTATCCACAACCAATATTTGCTGTCCACTGCAATCTTTGCTAAGGCAATGACAGGCTTCTTCTGAATCTTTATTTCCTTGCGAAAGCATATCCAGGTATTAGTGGCACTTTGGCTCTTAGCAGCAGTGATCCAATGTGCTTCCCATAAACCTGAATGTTGCATGGGCGCACCAAAAAGCATTCTGCCTGGACCAATAAAAACCAATAGAAAGGTAATAAGGAAATACCTTTTTCCTAAATTATAGCGTAGTTTCATCTTTATACTGAAAAAGTAATATTTTATAACTCCATATTTCAAAATTATCCACTCGCTTACTTTATGACTTTTGTAAATATTTCAGAAATAATAAATGATCTCATACACCCGTAATTATCGGTCCTATTCTCCTCTTATTTTTAGCATCCCCATTTAAAGATTTTAAATAGCTTAAAGAAAACCGCCATTCATTACCTGCTATGAATTTGCCAATAACATGTTCATTCTTACTGAAAGTAATCATAGTTGTCTAAATGCTATGATCATAGTTTATCTCCTCTATTTATAGTCCGAAGTTCGCTAAAGTCAGCCGTGACAAACTGCTTTTTAGTTTATTACAAACTGAAACTTGTATGGTCAATGTCTTTAATTCTTTTATTTTGCAAAATCTGCTGCTTCATTTATATCATGCAATTCCCATTCTAACATTGCTTCATCCGGGACCATTTTCAGAGGAACGGTACTTGATTTTGATGACTCATTATAGGGTGCATTACTACTCCTATTATAGCAGGAAATTAATGACCACCTCGGTTTATTCGAGAGATTAGCGTTTGATCGATGCAATAGGTTACTATGAAAAAGAAGGGCATCTCCCGCTTTTAATTCCACATATACCAAATCCATCGTTTTTAAAGCTAAATCAACATAATGTTCAGAAGCGCCTGTTTGTTCGCCAGATAATCCATGCTCAACGCGCCCCATTTTATGGGAACCTTTTATTACTTGCAGACAGCCATTCTCTTTAGTTGCATCTGTTATAGCAATCATTACAGATATCATCTGGTCAGGAAACAGAAATTCATTCTTATACCAGTATCCGTAATCCTGATGCCATTCCCATGCCCCACCCACTTTAGGTTGTTTCTGCATCAACTTACTATGAAAATGACAAACCTTCCCATCTCCATCCATTAATTTATCAACTGACTCTATCATCCTTTTAGATCTTGCCAGCATACCATAGATATCATTTTGTGGGTTGTACCATTCCGTAAGTCTTGTCTTTTTCCCTGTTTTATCATTCAACTCAAAAGCATGGTTCTTAATATTTTCATCCCCGAAAGCGGTTTTAGATAGTTTGGCAACTTCTTCTTTCGATAGAAATCCTCTTACAATAATGTAACCGTCTTTTTTGTAATTGGTTATTTCTTTTCGGTTTAATTTAAAGTATGACATAGTATGATATTTTAAAAGTATTATTGGATAAATCTTTAACACTGACTACCAATTCAAAGTTCGACTTTAATGCAATCAACCGGAAGTAGTCCATCTGAAGATTCAATATAAACTGCATGATCTCCCGGCCTAAAAGTATCTGACTGAAAGATCATTGAAGACCTCTTGGGCTGGGTTTCTTCGAGGGATATCCTCCTAAGTAACTTTCCGTCTAGATATATATTAACAGTACCATAAAGAGGTCCCTTCGGTGAAAAAAGGCTAAACCTTTTTCCAAAAAAATTCCACTTCGCAAAACTTGAATCCTTCTTTGATACAGCTCCATTTCCATTGAGAAACATGGTATCTTTTTTGAAAGTCCAATCGCTATCCTGATCCCCTGCATTCACAAGGGCTCTGTAAAAGCCGTATGTTACATGGCCTTTAATTTTTTTTCCAGATACCAAAAAGCTATTAGCATAAAGGTAACTATGTGGATCAAGAAACACCCCCATTATGCCGGGATTGCCGTTTAATTTCCCCTCCCAAAGTACCGTACTATTTATGGTAAGACTATATTGACTATTTACTATTTTTAATATAAGGTTGTTTCCGGTATTTTGCCAATTTTGGATTGTTCCTGAATCAATAGTTTGAATATTGTTGTCAACATATACATTAATCTTCCATTTCCTTCTATTAATGACTATCTCCTTATAATTTGCATTATTTTGATCAAGTGAAAATTTCCCCCACCCATTCTGAATATCAATTGGAGTATGAGAATCCCAAATTAAATGCATTGTTCCGTCAAGGCTGAAATTCATATTTATTTCACCGACATCTATACCCTCTTTAATAAATAAAAAGGAATTCCCCTCGTTCGCATCAAAATTGAATCCTTGATTCCTGTATAAATGTTTCCAGGAGGCTTTTGCTAAATTAATGGTCCCAAAGTCATTTTTATCTTTAGAAGGAAACATCACATACATAGAATCATTTCTGTTATCAATAAAAGCACTGAATGTTTGTCCCCATATTCCCGCATATTCATTTTCGACATTTTCTGGATGCCAAAAAGAACCGGCATTGAATATTCTATATTTATCCGGATTAGTAACGTCCTTTATTTTAACACGTTGAACATATTGATAATTCCTATTAATTGACACAGAAGTACCAGGAATATAAACATACTTTTTATAAGTAAATGCAGGAAAATATTCTATGAGCGGTGGATAATGCTTCTTCACCTCAGCATGACGTAAAATTGTAGTGTGGGTATAGGGTCCCCATGGTTCCTTGGAAGTCGAGGCTGCCAGCGCCCAACTACGCGGCGGTTGAGTGTCCATCATGTACAATAATACCCAATCATTCTTCTGCTTGACAATCATAGGAGCATACATCCTCCAGTATCTGCCTAATAAGGGCTTATGTAAAAATTGTGTATCCACTTTTATAGGCTTGGCCGATACAATCCATGGGCCCTCTGGTTTATCCGCAACGGCGTAACCTAACCCACCCCGGTAAGCATGTTCCCAATCGAAATCATTAGCGCCCCAATCAAATACCATATGATATTTCCCATCTGCGTAGGTAACCATCACGTCAGGGGCACCCGCATATTTCAAAGAATCACTGAAAAAGGGCATATCATTAGGAAATAAATCTCCTATTAATTTCCAGGATTTTCCCTTATCAGAAGATTTATAAACTATACACTTACTTCCCCTGGTGTGTGTAGAATCTTTATAACTCTTATAGAATTCTCGATATACACCAATGTACAAATACCAATCCCTGCTTACGGGATCTAAAAACAAGAATCCGTTTACCGGCCACTCCTCGCCTTTATGACCCCTATATACAGGGTTACCCGGTAATCTTTCAAAGGTATCCCATGATGGGCTGCCCATGGCATAATCATGGGACCAATCATTACTGTTTTTATATAGTGCGAAATCACTGTTTATGTTCCTGCTAAGTTGGCAGGAAGAAAATACAAAAAGTAAAAATAAAATCAACCAAAAACTATAATACTTCATACAATAGACTTATAAAATACTCAAGACAATGATAGCCCTCTAACCGTTCTTTTAAAAATTTCCTTTATTAACATCCCACCATACTCTGGTTCCTCCATTGTCTGGTCCGCCAAGCAAATTATTGACCGCATTAGTTACAGCAGCATTGTTATTTTCATACTCGTTTGGAGGATAAGGCAACCTTCTGATTTGAATAGCAGTGTTGACCGTTCCTCCGCTAAAATTGTTAGCAGTTGGGAAAAGTTTAGGGTAACCGGTTCTACGGTAAAGATCCCAAGCTAAAGGCCCGTCAGGGAAGTCTGCAACCCACTCCTGCGTTATGATTTGCTCCAAATTTTGTTCCTGTGTTGCATTGTTCATCCAGGCAATTGGAATTGTCGTCATTCTATTGATACTGTTAGCAGGAACCGAAGGATCAACATAATTGGCCGGCATGCTTGTATCGTCACTAATATAGGCTCCTGCGGCACTTCCTACTCCCCATTGCCCAAATGAAGTTTCGATTCCTTTGTTGTAAAGATCCTCAGGAGCTCCTCCCATATTCCAACCTCTCAAGGCACCTTCAGCTCTCAGGAAATAAACTTCTGCCGCTGTCATTATGATGTACGGAGATTGCCTTGTAAAGTTACCTGATAATTTAGAGAATGATTGAGCTATGCCTCCAGAGGAGTACATCCCACCTGTCCGAAGACCAACATATTCACCAGGGACAATAGTTGATGGGTCAAAATATTCACTGAGCCTGGGATCGTGATACCCTGACATGTATGAAATTATTGCTGCGTTTGCATGACTATCCTGCCATTCCCTTTGAAAGATCTCAAGATTATAGAGACCACCTGATACCATCGCATTATCAGAATTGGAGGTTAACACACCTCCATTAGCCGGATCAACAGCCTTTTCCGCCTGAAGTTTGGCCTCAGATGGATCTACTTTAACAATCTGCAATGCTAACCGCAAACGTAAGGAGTTTGCAAGCTTCAACCACTTAGCAAAACTACCGCCGTACGTAACGTCAAATTTTGCAAAAGGGGTTGCATTCGGGTTTGCTGCCATATAATTTTTCAACGTATTCATTGCAGTGTCCAATTGTAAAAAGAACAAGTTATAAATAGATTCCTGATTATCATAACTGACGGTGGCTCCGCCTTTGCCAAATTGACTATACGGAATAGGTCCATACATGTCGGTTATTTTTTGCATTCCGGCAACTTGTAAAATCAGGGCAATTGCCCAAAATGTTGGAGCAGAAACCCGCGCCCCCCGAAGTGCAACGTTATTAATGGGGGCCATTAGATTATTATAACCATCATTAAACATAATTTCATTTAAAACTCCTGAGGTGAAAGTATAGGTGTCCGGACCTTGTCCCCCACCGTACGATTTCATAAAATATCCACCGTAAGTTCCGGCCCCTAAGTAGTATCCTACGTCCATCGAAACCAAACTATGTATGTCACTTACTTTAAATGCTTGTTGAATTGCAGGAAAGAATTGCCCTATATTATTAAAATCTACCTGGAGCTCTTTATTGGTTATCCCATTGGAATCAGTGTTAATACTCTCGAAATCCTTAGTACATGATCCCAGAAAGAGTACTGCAAAAAAAACTAGCAGTACACCGAAGTATGAAGAAAGTTTCTTGCTTTTCATGTTATTAATTTTTAAATTAACGAATCTTATTTAGAAAGTTACATTGAGAGTAAAGCCGAGATTGCGGGTCGAAGGTTGATTAAATATCATGACCCCGTTATATCCATTTTGAGAGGCATATATGAGATCAGGATCAAACGGTGCCTTATTGTATAAAAATGCAATGTTTCTTGCAACTAAAGAAAGTTCAATATTTTTTATGAAGTTACCTGTTAGCATCCGTTTGGGTAATAAATAACCGATGGATATCTCCCTCAATCTAATATTTGTAAGGTCATACATATATTCCCCTGTTACACCTCCCCTTCCTCCAATAGTTTGATACCAGTTGTATGCACTTACCGTATTAATAGGAGCTCCGGTTTCTGCTACAATTCCGTTGACCTTTACACCACCTCTTTCCCTTGCAACGCCGCTGGCCTTGGAGACCCCCAACTGATCTAGCATTTGTTCAGTCAGGTCCATAGCTTTCCCCCCATCTTGTCCATCAAAGGAAATCCTTAATGTAAAATTCTTATAGCTGAAATCATTGCTCCATCCCATTTGAAATTTAGGGTTCGGATTACCTAAAAAAGACAGCCCTGAAGCTCGGATTGGGACGCCACTTGTATCAATCATTAACTTGCCGGTTTTAGGATCTTTTTCTAATGCCGTTCCATAAATATCCCCATAAGATCCGCCGATGGTAAGGATGGAAGAATAGTCATTTATATCGTTTATCAATACGAATTGCTTTATGCCTAGGCTGGATGCTAAAGATTTAACCACGTTTCTATTAAGCGTAAAATTTATATTTGACTTCCATTGAAAAGGATTTCCAATGGGTGTTGAATACCCGACGTTAATTTCAACTCCTGAATTTTGAATATTTCCGGCGTTAACAAAACGTGTGCTAAATCCTGTGCCCGGAGGAACTGCAATAGGGAAGAATTGATTAATGGAATTGCTTTTATAGTATGTGAAATCTAAACTAAATTGATCTTCAAATAAACGGACTTCTGCACCTAACTCAATAGATCTTGTTTTTTCAGGCTTTAGATCTGTAAATGGAGCTGTATTATTAAATCTAACGTTGCCTTGACTATTTATATGATTTTGTGGATTAGTTACATAAAGGGGGACCGCATTCCCGACCACTGCATAAGATCCACGAAGTTTTGCATAGCTTATTACTGTTGGAAGTTTCAACGCCTGATTTAATATCAAACCCAACCCGATAGAGGGATAAAAGAATGAAACATTGGGTGTAAAACTCAAAGTAGAAGCCCAATCGTTCCTGCCAGTAACATTCAGGTAAAGCCATTCGTTATAAGATAAATTTGCACTGCCAAAGACCGATTGCAACTGTTCATGTTGGTTTGACAATTGACTAACAGTTACGCCATTTGCCACACTCATGTTTTGTAAAAGAAAAACATTTGGGATATACAATGTAGTGGAATTCCCCGCTGCTACTCCGTATGTTTCTGTATTTTTAATACTCGTTCCGATTAATGCATTTACTCGAAATTTATTGAAAGTTTTCATAAAATTTAATAAAGCATCTCCGTAATATTGAGTGTTAGTCTCATTTAGATATTGATATCCTCCGTTTGAGCCTCCATAAGCTTCCTGTGTGCCCAAATAATAGTCTATGGTATTTAGATCACTTACTTTTTCTCTGCTTCCCCGAAGCTGAATATTCAGCCAATCAGTTATTAAGTATTTCGCCGTTAATGACACCATTGACCTGTCCTGACTATTTTGCGTCACATTTTTATTTGCAACCCAGTATGGGTTTTGATCATCAGCAGTGATAAATGGCCAGTGTTGGGTATAAACATTCCTCACAGAGTCGAATATCTCATAATTTTTATAAGGGGTGAAATCCAATCCTCTTGGAAACCCATATAATCCTCGTAAAACTGTAGCTTGATATCCGCTTACCACTGGATTATCCATTGTTTGTTTCATCATACTGAGATTGGCGCTAATACTCAGTTTATTATTAAAATAATGTGATGTTTGGTTAACGTTCAATGTATTCCTCGAAAGGTTGTTTCTCTGAATAATCCCTCGGGCAGAAGTGTTTCCATATGAAACATAGGTCTGGGACTTCTCGTTCCCTGATGAAAAAGAGATTGAATTGTTATTTGTTATCCCATTCTGAAAGAATCCGGAAATAATGTTTTGCGCGTTCGATATAGGAGATCCCCAACTCTCCTCTGAGCCAGGTGCTGTTTCTCCGTATGAATTTTGCAATTTTGGTATGCCATAGGCGGCCTTATCTATTGTTAGTCCCGTTGATAAATGTACCTCTGTAGAACCAGCCTTGCCCTGTTTTGTAGTTATTAATATGGCTCCATTAGCCGCTTCACTTCCATACAATGCAGCAGCCGAGGCTCCCTTTAGCACTGTAATACTTGCTATATCCTGAGGGTTTAAGGTAGAAAGAACATCCCCTTGATCCATGCTGGTGAAGGTTTGGTTAATTACGTCTGATGAAAAGTTTGTTATTGGGATGCCATCAACAACGATTAAAGGTTGATTAGAGCCCTGAACAGATTTAAATCCTCTTATTACTATATTAGCAGAGCCTCCGATTCCTGACGCATTCTGGTGTATGTTAACTCCCGACACTTGCCCGGTTAACATATCCACAAAATTAGTTGAAGGAGCTGTAGTAAGTGCCTTCCCCGCAATAGTTTGAGTAGCGTAGGTGATTTGACTAGAATTCTCTTTTACCCCTAAAGCCGTAACAACTACCTCACCCAATTGCTTTTCATTTTTCTTCAATTCAATATTTAGCATAGATTGTTGACCTATTTTAACTGCTTGAGTTTCATATCCTATAAAAGAAAAGACTAATAACCCTCCCCGGGGAACGGTGACTTGGTATTTCCCTTCTTGGTCTGAACTCGTTCCTATAGCAGTACCATTTAAGTGAATGCTAACATCAAAAAGGGGGGTTCCCTCAACATTGGTGACTCTGCCATGTACCGTAATAGTAGTGTCCTCCACATTATTTGGAATAATTCTCAAACGGGTGAAGGAATAGTTCTTCAGAAACATATTATTGCTGTTTCCTAACGCCATTAAACTTCCTGGAATAGGGAGAATAAATGCTGGAACAATAATTGTAATCATTAAAATGAATTTACCTCCGCCTTTGCAGTTGGCGAATAAATCACGACATAGTTGAAACTTTTTCATATCTGGTGGGTTTTGTACTGGGACTTAAAAATTGATTTATTAAATAATAGAAATCCAATGTATATGTTGTTGTTAGGCGGAAACCTCGAAAATTAGAACAAACCGTTAAATAGGTAAAACACATCTTATTAGATTAGACCATCTCGCCTTTTCAAGTATTATGAATCAATAGTAAAATAGGGAAAATAACTGCTGTTGACCATAATTCTAATTAGACAACAAAATTATTGTGCACTTTCTCTCTTAAAAACGACTTTATTTTCAATTAATATCACTATATTGACATTTTAGAGTTGCTTCAATTGTATCTCTCTAAAAATTACCATGATTATCATTAGATAGGTGTTCGTAGAGAAATTAATTTACCTGCCGGAAGGCAAAATGATTACCCGTTACGAATGATTGAGCAATGCCTGGTTAAAAGATGGTTCGGTGTGCAGAAATGATGGGTCAACATAGTCAGGAATGTGCTTTAAATCCTTAAAAGGGCAGTTTTGCTTCTTTACCTAAACAACTAAAATAAAGTACATCTCAATCTTTGTTTTCAAAGAAAGGATTATCTACCATGATCCATGATGTTCGGGAACTCTGGATATAAGCGGTATGGAAAAAACGAAAATAACAGCCGCTGATAAATTTATCCAGGCTTGTGCATGACCTGAATTAGCAGATTCTGAAATGATGGCAGTAGCTATAGCTATGGTAACAATAGTTCCAACCTGCAGGAACAATGAACGCAAAGCAGCAATTGTAGAAGAACGTTGAGGTGCTAATTGCAAACCTGCATTACGACAAGACGGATTAATAGCTCCAGAACCGACTCCAATGAG
The DNA here is from genome assembly GCA_004322015.1 of Chitinophagaceae bacterium. Lineage (GTDB taxonomy): Bacteria > Bacteroidota > Bacteroidia > Chitinophagales > Chitinophagaceae > FW021-bin31. The sequence continues at coordinate 8,112 of SCQT01000003.1, read as the reverse complement.
AAAAGTAGAAATGGTTAACCATGCAAAAGGTGAAATACCCCACCTCTGTGGTACCGCAAGCAGAATTGTTCCAACGATGATGATACTACTTCCCGCATATAAGGGCAACCTGTAACCCGTTCTTCTCAGCATCATCGCAGCAACAACTGACAATGCAATGGCAGCAACACCATACGCAACAAGCAGGATCCCTGAATTTAAGGCATTGATACCATACCTTGTGGTTGCGTAAAGGGGAACAAGGGTAATTATACCTGCCGTTACTCCAACGAAAAGTATATTGATCAGATTGACTGCCCCGAATCCTTTTCCATAAATGAGAACAGGGGCAATAAGTGGCTGCCTGACATGGGCAATATGCAGAAAGAAAGCTGTTATAGATACTATGGCAAGGATTAACAAAACGATAAACATGGGAGAAAAAATATCTGCATTTTGCTCCCCCATATAACTGGCGGCAAACATGCCTGCAAGTACACCGGTTCCAAGTAAAACAATCCCTAATATATCTGTGTGGAGATGAGTTTGGACCTTTGGGCGATGACCATGCGGAACATACCGTAAGGCCATAGCAATAACTACTATACCAATCGGTACATTGACAAAAAATATACCTCGCCAAGTCCAGTATGTAACGAACAGCCCGCCGAAGATCGGGCCAATCATCCCGCCTATTGGAAAAACACTTCCAAAAAAGCTAACTGCTCTGTCGCGTGCTTCCCCAAAATGATCCACAATAATCCCGGTCGCCGAAGGAGTAATACCTGCACCTCCGACAGCCTGTATGACTCTCAGGGCTATAAGTATGTAGATATTAGATGATAACCCGCAACAGAGTGATACAAGCGTAAAAGTTATAATTGAAAGCAGGAAAATCTGCCTATGTCCATACCGCTCACTTAACTTTCCACTGATGGGCAACATAAGCACAAATCCAAAAGCATAGGCTGTAATAGTCCAGCCTATCCAATTGATGGTTGTATGCAGCTCAATCTGAAGGGTATGAAGGGCTGTTGCAACAATAGTGGAGTCCACTGTTGTCATCAACAACGCCATCGCAACAATACTAAAAACTAATACACGCCGAACAGGTGGTTTCTCTTTCGAAATCTCTGAAGGACCGCTAAGTGTATGGACAGCGTGAAGAACATTCATAATCCCGGGTTTTACAATAGACTCATACCGATAGACCTAATACCAGTGTCGAAGAAGTGATATTCGAAAATAAGCTTTCATTCATACCATTTTCTTCGTTTATAGGTACGAAATTTCAGGAACATACCCCCTTAGGCTCCCTTCCTCTTGACCGTACCGAGTAACCGTACTACCATCTACCTCTATAGTATCATTATCAAAATGTAGCTGATTTAAAAAATAGTTATACATCTCAATAAATATTTCATGATTCATGGAGGTAGTAAATTTCTTAAAGAATCGTCCGTAGATGGTTCCTGACGAAACTCGTTTCCAGTCAAATATCTGGCGAAGCACTTCATCCATCCGTACAATATTGGAATGGCTAAAACGAAAATATCCAATCCAGATGCTCGCCCAAAAACTTTTTGAAAATCCTTTTACAGCATATTAATAAACAAAATATCTTTTGGGTTACTCCCTATCTATTCAAAAGATTTAAAGATTCTTCTACAGATTTATGATTGTGTACAATCTCCATTAAAATCTTGGTAATTAAAACCGGATTACGGTGTTGAATCACATTTCTGCCATACACGATCCCGGAGGCACCTTGATCCATTAAATTTTTTGTCCTAATTATTATTTCTTCATCTGAAACCTTTCCCCCTCCTCTTACTAAAACAGGAATGTCACCAGCCATTTCAATAACTTGATGATAATCTTCTATCTTATCGCAGGGATCAGCCTTTATTATATCTGCGCCTAATTCAACTGCCTGTCTGACAAGAGGGAGGATCTTTTTTAAATCTCCATCCACCATATAGCCTCCCGCCTCTTGGTTAGATTTGAAAACTAAGGGTTCAATCATGAGTGGCATACAATAATAATCTGATTGTGGCTTGATCTGAAGAATATTTTCTATTGACTGGGCAGTAACTTCTGGTGCGCCCGGGATACTAAATAAATTAATACATAGGCAGGCGGCATCTGCTCTTACAGCTTGAATTACCGGACTATCAATAAGCTTATTAAATGGAATAGCAGGTAATGACTTCCCGTAAACATTCGCCACATCAGCCCTAAGGACCAGAGAGGGTTTCTGTTTACCCTGAATCCTCTGTAAATATTTTAATTGCCCTATTGACAACTGAATAACGTCAGGATCTGCCTGAATAATACGTGTTATAACTGATTCAATATCTTCTATTCCTTTTAGAAAGCTATATTCATTGAAAAGTCCATGATCTATCGCCACGTTAAAACATTTTTTTGACGATGGATTAAAGATTCTGTTAAGCCTATAGAGTTTCATATTAGTACTGTATATTATTTCCACAACATATTAATCATTGAAGTCGTTTCTTCAACCAACACATTACCCGCTTCTGGACCGACTTTATTTGACATGGCACTATATCCACCGCCTTGAATCGCCCTTTCGGTAGGCAGATAGTCTATAATATCACAGCTCATTTGAATCAGAAACGTTTGCTCTGCTTTGCTTCTTCCCATAATCCTAAAACCATAATCTACAAATAATTCAAATGGATTTGAAGCCATTGCAATATCTCCCATTCGGATTACGTGGAGTTCCATTTCATAAAATGGATGTTTTCCTCGCCCCTTATATTGCTCAATTAGCAGATCCTTTTTCTTTAAAATCCCAAAATCACTCTTTTTGTTATCCCAGGGTCCAAAATCTTTTACCTTTTCATTTTCTTTTATTTCATTTAAAAATCTATTCCATGCAGTATTGGGAGAATTGGGATCCTCAGGTTCCCGTGCATGAATCTCGTTGGAAATTTCGAGAGCTTCTTCATATTCTTCCTTACTGATCTTCCTTGAAGGGATATTTATATTTTTTACAAGATGCTTAAAAAAAGTATTAGCCTGAATATTCTTTTGTGCAATAGTATAAGCGTCCATTGTGGAGTTGAATAATTTTTTCCCAATGACCTCCATTCCTGAAATGTCCCACATATTGGGCATGCCTTTTTTATATCCCCTCGGTAAATCACGAGGTGATAAATCTCCTGCAGCCCCACATTGTGCAAGTACATAGATTTTACGATTAAACCTTTCCTCTAAAAGTTTCCTGAATTCCCCCCAATAGTCAGAAGAAATAAAATACTTGGATTCAGTTACCTGAGCCGGACAGGGAACATTCATTATGATACCGGTTAAGTTTTTCGTTTCGTCCCAACAAAAAAGCATATTTACACCATCGTCTTCTGGTCCCTCTAATCCGATACAATCCGACCTATTTGTCTCCCCGTACATTTCAACAGTGCCGTCCGCATACCTTACCCTCCTATTATGGCCTATTGAAACATAATCCAGGTTCCTGCTTATTCCTGACATTCTTCGATTGTTCCATGCGGAAATTACGACTTTACTTAATTTGTCTAAAAGTAACTTGCCATAGTCACTATGAACATCGGGTTCTGGGGCAGAATGCGTATGAGTGGCATTCAAAAAAAGTTTATTTACTTCGATATCAGCATCTAATTCCTTAATTACAGTTCTTAAAGAATCTTGTAGATCTTTCGGAGAATATATCAAATCCATTGAGACCATCACCGCCTGATCTTTTTCGCCACTTGCTCCGATTGATTCAATAGCACATGCAGTAACTGTCAATGGGCTTTGGACATATTTAGATACCCTTTCGTAATACTGCCCATATAACTTGACGGGCCCCGCAGGAGTAATATCTTCTGTACCCCAACCTATAAGCAATTTGCTAAGGTCTGAATTTTTAGTACTCATATTATTATTTTTAGGATTAATAAAATTTTATTAGTAGCCAAATTCTTTTTCCACCTCTGCGATCGCCTCTTCGATAATGTCCAATCCTAAAGAAGCGAACTTTTCATTCATAATTAAAGGTGGGGACATACGTAGGATATGACCAGCCGGGATCCACGCTAACCCTTTTCGGAACGCCTTTTGGTAAACAAGCTTTCCGGCTTCTTCGAACGGTTCTTTGGTATTCTTATCTTTTACAAGTTCTATCCCCAAAAGAAACCCCTTTCCTTTTACATCCCCCACAATTGGATGCTGTTCTTTTATTTTTATCATTCGTTTCATAAAAAATTTCCCGACCTCTCTGACATTCTCAAGGATACCTTCATCTTCTATGACTTCTATGGAAGCCAATGCAGCCGCACAAGCCATAGGATTCCCGCCATAGCTTGACGAGGCGGAAATCTTTTCAAGGGCTTCCGCATTTTCTTCTCTAACGATCATTGCTGTTACAGGGAATCCATTCCCAAGAGATTTTCCTAAGGTTACTATATCGGGAACAACGTCCCAATGGTTTAGAGTGAGCCACTCGCCGGTTCTGCCCATTCCAGCCAATACTTCGTCATCATATAATAGTATATTATACTTCTCACAAAGATTTTTGAGCTTCCCGAAAAAATCTTCCGGAGGGAAAATACTTCCCGCCCAACCTTGTGCGGGTTCTAACACAAAGGCTGAAACATTCCCCACAGTCGCCTCTGTTAAAAATTGCTCATAAAATCTGATATATGCATCCGTGTCAATGGTACCGTTTTCTTTTGTCCACAATGGACGATAAGGATCGGGGCGGGGAACCATGTAAAACCCAGGAGCCCTTGTCGGCCCATAACTTAAGGTATCTCCCCTGTACATTCTGGCACAACTGACAGCAGCCATTGTTTTACCATGGAAATCTCGATATGTTGAGATAAATTCATGTTTTCCACTGATCGCACGGGCAGCTCTTATAGCGGATTCCACTGCACTAGCCCCATCGGAATATAATTGAATAGCATTTAATTTCCCCGGTAAAATTGATGCAAATTTCTCCATGAGCTTTTCTTTAATTGGTGTGGTAAAATCATGGGCATTCATTAACTTCTTTGCCCAAAAGGAAATAGCTTCTGATATCTTAGGGTGACAATGCCCTAAAGAAGCAACATATATCCCCGATGAGAAATCTAAATAACGATTCCCATCAATATCCGTTAAGGAGATTCCGTACCCTTCCTCAAAACAAACAGGGAAAAGCTTAACCTGTGAACTTAATCCTTTCATGTACCTGATGGTCTTAGCATGCATTGCATTTGAATTTGGGCCAGGTACCTCGCTCTTAATACTCGGGAGTGCTTCTGCACTTTTCTCCCACCAACTCTTTGACACTTTAATAGTTTGGTTCATAATTAGATATTTATTTAATTGAACATATTTATTCTACAACTTAATTTCTGATATATTAAAATCCACCCAATCATTATTTTGGGGCTCCTTTAGATCAATTACCTTGTTATTCATTGCCCATATTTGATTTGTTATGTTGTCCCAATCAAATAATTTATCTAAAATATTGTTTTGGCATATCTTATTTCTTCCAACAACTGCAGCGTATCTTAATGAAGATTCGGGATCCTCTCCGTCAAGTAATGATGAGAGGAATGCAGCCACTGCGATATCACCTGCCCCATCCGCATTTTTGCCCTCACATTGGCCGGCCGGATAGGCTTGGCACCAGATCTCTCTATAATTCCAATGATCTTCAGATAGATTTAACAGTAAAGGATCAACAAGGGATGATATGTTACCGGTCCGTAAATAAATGCCGCGATGACCGGCTTTTATTAGCGTTATCTTTGCCCCTGCCTCAATTATACGCTTACCAAGTTCCCGTATAGTGGCCATGGGTATAAGACTTAGAATATCCTTCCTACCTAAAATTGATTGTACCTTAGTATATTTAAGAGGATTTAGTATCTGAAGGGCTTCCTCTAAGCTGGGCGTAAAAATATCGGTAAAAGGAAGTACACGATCTAATAAAGCGCTCCAGTTTACATTACCTGATTCGGAATCCTTGTCTGGTAAGCTGAAATCCATAGAGGTGATTACGCCCATTTCTTTAATATAGCTTAACATATCAAGTAATTGGTTCCCATCTTGTAAATAAAATTGTTTTAATAATGGTGGGTAACCAAAATGAAATATCTTACTTTTGGAAATTGCTTCAAAATTTACAAAACTATTATCGAATAATTGATTACAACCCGGTGACTCCAGAAAAATACGGTCAACTCCATTGGGTGCTATAACCAGGCTAAAAGCAGTTTCACCCCCCTTTAATGTTTTAATCCCTTCTAAGGGGAGATTAAAATAACTTAATTTTTCCATAGCAGTTTTACCAATCAAATCATCACCAATTAACCCGTTTAGAAAGACATTCTTGGTAAATCGTTTCAAAGCAATGCCAGTATTGGCAACAACGCCGCCTAATTCAGCATCCATGCCATCAATTTCAGTTAATTTTCCAGGTCTTAAAATCTTAAAAATATCTGTCAATGATTTATTATCTTTAAGTCTTGGAATCAAATCAACACAGAAATAACCTCCAATTGCCACATCATATTTTCTGGCGCCTTTTTCTTTATATTCTTTCATTAAATACAATTATTTTTTTATCAATTTCCGAATAAAATTTATAGGTAGTCTTAGATAACCTGAATTCCGTTTAAATAACAGAAATCTGACAGTGCTTCTTTATGATCCCCATAAGCAACGATATAATGTTGACTCGATATCTTTTGGGCGAATTCTTCCATTGGGGAGTCAAGAAATATTTCAAAGCTAGGTAACTGTGGTGCCGGTTGATCCCATCCTGCTTCCTCCCAAGACCTGAGTTTACTCTCTCCTGTACAGATATGCAAGTAATACTTGTTACCGGAATATGATAATCTCGCAAGAGTAAGCTTCCCTGTCTTAACAGTTGATACATTCAAGAGCCCTCCGGTAATCCCTCCAAAGGCGGCTTGAGTAACTCTTACTTTCTCAACAACTATTTCCGATGGAACAAAATCAGGTACTCCCATCAGAATACCCTGCTCAAAAAATTCATAAAACTCAAAATAAGCAGCACATTGCCCCGTAATTTGTTTTATAATAAGTTGGGTAGCTGCCCCCATCACATCATTCTCGGGAATAGTACATAAATGCATCTGGTCCGAGAGGAGCATGAAAATAATTGCAGGAGGAAAATTGAGAATCCTTTTCATACCATCAACATCTTTAAGAGATATGGCATTATAACGATTTTCATCGCAAACCTTTTTGATAGCGAGGTAATAAGTAATTCCCTTCCTTAGGAATCCTTCATCAACTGGTTGAATAAATTCCCATTCCTTAATAATCCTTTTATAAATCTCATCTTTTAATCCTGCCTCTATTGCCTCACTAATCTGAAATATTTCATGCATTTCAAAAAAATCTACATCTATTCCAAGCGTAGCTTTTAAGGAAACACCTTCATAAAGTGTATTATAAAGCTTCATATCTCGAAATCCCATCATACCTATCTTTTGGGACCTAATAATTTTTGTGGCAGAACCAGCTAATAAAAAACTCTTTATTCTCTTTAAAGGGGAAGGTTTATTGATGATATTATAGACATAGATAAATTTATAACCCAGATCTTCAAAAGTCTTTCGTAAAGCGGAAGTTCCTGCTTGCGCAGCAGTCGTAACGATATGTTCATTTTTTATATTTCCCGACACCCCCCACAATATTATTGGTTTGTGTTTGAATTCTTCAGTCACCTTAATTACTGTATGGGATGGTATCCAGCCTAATATACATATCACCAGCGTGTCAAAGGTTTCCCTTTTTAAATCGTGGATAGCTCTACTGACATCATTTTCCGCTCTATCATCTGTAACCACTCGTACCGTTGATATTATTTCTATGCCTAAGGACATTAACTCCTTTAAAGCCTCCTGACGTTTATTCTCGAGGAATTCCTTTGGAGAGTTAACCTCTCCAAAACTGACGAATCCTATTTTGATTTGATTATTTTCCATCTTTTTTATATTCAATAGTTCGGTATAAAAATTAAGCAGCCATGGAGCCAATGTTTAAGCATTTAGCATATAGCTTTCTTATTTTATTACAATTCAGCTCTATGCCTAAGTTTGAAAAAATAGTTTCGGT
>SCQT01000032.1 GCA_004322015.1 Chitinophagaceae bacterium | reverse complement strand
AAAAGAATTTGCACAAAGGGCCCTTGCAGATATTTCAGCTATCCATACCTATCGGAATACGGAAAAAGCCTTTCAACAAATTTGCATTTTACAACGCTAAATTAAACTATAGCCTTGAAGATTTTAAAAGAATATTTAAATTGTCCTATAATTAATATTATGTTAAATATAATTAGTTCAATATGCCAAACTAGAAGATAACCTTTTACAAAAGGTAAATAAAAGATTACTGACTTCTACTAAGAATTATTTATGCTCTTTCAGGTAATGAGATGGAGTTAAACCAGTGATAGATTTAAACCTCCTGTTGAAATTAGATAGATTATTAAATCCGCAACTAAGACATATTTGCGATATATTCATTTTATTCTCGATCAATAGTTTGCACGCATATCCTATACGGACTTCCAATAGAAATTGCCAATAAGTCTTCATCGTTCGCATTTTATAATACCGGCAAAATGAACTGGGACTGATGTTTATTATGGAGGCGAGTTTGGGAATGTCTATTTCTTCCTGAAAGTGTTCCAATGTGTAATCATATATCTTATTAATATTATAGAGATATTCTTCATTTGATCCTCCTACGAAACCAACGCTGGACAACAATTGATATTCTCCTGACGCTGCTATTAATTGTATCATCTCCAACAGCAATGTTACTCGTCTGATATTTCTAGTTCGCAACATATCTTCCATCATGATTGTCATCCTCTCTTTTGTTTTTCCAATAACCTTAATACCTCTCTTTGCCAGTTTAAGTAAATCTTTTACCCCGCTCATCTCAGGTAATTCCATAAAAACATTCCCCCAAAAGTCTTCCATAAATTGTACTACCACCGCCTCAATATGTAAATCTTTATTGCCCTGAAAATATTCGGGAGCGCTTCTCCATAAATGAGGGATATTACCTCCAAGTAGAACGAGGTCTCCATCTTTAAATGGTTCTACATTATCTCCAATTAGTCTTACACCAACCCCCTTCCTGACCAATGTTATCTCTGCTTCAGGATGGAAATGCCAATATTTATAAATGTACGGACCTATATCCTCACGAATGCAGAAAGAATAGTTATACCCTTTTTCAACTTTCCGTAAGATTGCCTCCATAAAATGAATTTTTAGCGAAATAAAAGTATGAAATATCCGGATCAGATTAGATAAAATTGCTAATAAAGTACCAGAAGTTGCTTATAACATACGAGATATTATTTTTTCATTCACGGAACTTTGCATTACTTTTTTCATGGGACTAAGAGGATACACTGCATATCAGAATATTAGGATAGCGTTGCTATAATTTATATCATGACATATTTTCTTGGTCTTTAACACGCAACTGTGCTTGGAAAGAAGGATCTTAAAAAAATAAGAGATGGAAATGCTTAAAAGCATTAAGGTGTTAAGCTTCACACATTTTCTCCAAGGACCATCGGCAGTCCAGATGTTAGCTGATCTTGGAGCCGACGTAATAAAAATTGAACGCCCCGGCGGCGCTTATGAAAGGTTTTGGTCGGGTATGGATACTTTCCCAAACGGAATAAGCGTTTTTTTCCTGCTGGCAAACAGGAATCAAAAAAGTCTCGCTCTGGATTTACGATCTGAAGAGGGGAAAGCTGTTATCTTAAAACTCATAAAAGAAACGGATGTCATCGTGGAGAATTATCGCCCGGGTGCCATGGAGCATTTGGGGCTCGGTTATAAACAATTGAAAGAGATAAACCCAAAACTGATTTATTGTTCCTGCTCAGGTTTTGGAGCTGACGGACCTTATTCGAAAAGACCGGGGCAGGACTTATTATTACAATCTTTGAGCGGCTTAATGAGCTTGTCCGGTCGTAAAAGCTCCCCTCCCACTCCTGTCGGAACCGCTGTCGTAGATCAGCATGCAGCCGTGCTGGCGGCCTTCGGGATCGTATCGGCTCTTTTCAATCGTGAAAGAACAGGTGAAGGATGCAAAGTGGATAGCTGCTTGTTGAATTCCGCGCTGGATCTTCAAATGGAATCAATGGCCTATTATCTGAATAAGGGAGAAGTCTGGGACAGGAGCGATACCGGCCTGGCAAGCCGCTTCCATCAATCACCTTACGGAGTTTACCGGACTAAAGACGGATATTTAACTGTATCAAATACGCCTGTTGAGAAATTGGCTGAACTGTTACATTCGGAGAAATTGTCTCACTATACATCTAAAGACCAGATGTCTAAACGCGATGAGATTGATAAGATTTTTGCTGACATCATGAAGACAAAGACCACCAAAGAATGGGAAAATATTTTTACGGAAAATGATATCTGGTATGCCCCGACGAACGATTATAAAGCTGTTGAAAAAGATCCGCAGGTGAACTGGAATCAGATGATCCTGACCATGGAGCATCCGGATGCAGGCAGAGTAAAGCTGATCAACCATCCGGTCCGTTATAACGGAGAAGCGCCAAAACAAAGACTTTTCCCGCCGAAAATCGGAGAGCAATCGGTTGAAATTTTGAAACAATACGGTTACGGGGATACAGAAATCAACGACATGATAAAGAAAGGTATTATAGTTTCAAACAGCAGGAACTCATGAGTCAAAAGATCAGGATAGAGAAAAAGCAGGGTGGCATTACACTCGTATATTTGGATAATCCGCCACTGAACCTGATAACGCTTGATATGACTGCGGGACTGATCAGATTGTTTTCTGAATTGGGAACTGATGACCTGACACGGGTGGTTGTTTTGTCCGGTTCGGGAAACGATGTTTTTTGTGCAGGCGCCGACATCAAAGAATTTGAGGAAGTCCGTGACGATGTTGTCAACAAGAAATTGAAAAAAGAAAATGAAGCTTTTCTCAGGATTGAAAATTTATCGAAGCCTGTTATTGCTGCAATTGGAGGGACCGCCCTTGGTGGCGGATGTGAAATAGCACTCGCCTGCGATATACGTATAATGTCCGGGGATGCGAAAATAGGATTACCTGAAATCAAATTAGGAGTCTTCCCCGGTACCGGCGGGCTTTATCGCCTGCCTAAAATAGTCGGGGTTTCAAAATCGTTGGAAATGATATACACAGGAGAGCCTCTCACGGCTCAGGAAGCTTACCGGATTGGGCTCGTTGATCATATTGTGGAGAGAGAACAAGTATTGGCATTTGCCCTGGAACTGGCAGGCAAAATTGCGAAAAAACCAAGATTAGCTCTGGGAGCTATTAAAAAAGGAGTTCGGAGATCATTAGAGATATCACAAAAAGACGCCATTCTATATACGCTTGAATTGAGCGGGCCGGTATTTAAATCTGCTGATTGTGAAGAGGGTATTAAAGCATTTTTTGAAAAGCGAACACCCCGATTTGACTAAAAACAGGAAAATATTATGATGGATTGGGAATATATTTTTCAAAAATGTCTGGAGAAAATCAAGTTTACCGAATTGTCTATTAGAGGGAATTTCCCGCACACTACTAGGAATGGTATCTGGCAGACCTATCCAAGCGGACACTGGACGGGAGGCTTTTGGGTGGGGTTGTTATGGCTGAAAGCCATTTATCCTCAGAAAAAAACAGATGAATTGGAGAAAGCGTTGAGCCAGGCTAAACGGCTTATAGACAGGACGAAAGATAACAAGACTCATGATATGGGGTTTATCTTTGGCCCTGGTTGTATAATGGGTAATCACATTCAGGCTGACAGCGGATTGCGAAATATGGCAATAGCGGGAGCTGAAAATTTAAAGCATCTTTTTGATAAGCAGGCAGGAATTCTGTATGCATGGGATGAGCCGGGATATGAAGGGGTAACGATTGTTGATTCGATCATGAACATCCCCATTCTGATCTGGTCTGCAAACGAACAGCATGATCGGGAATTATATAAAATGGGAATAACCCTCGCAGACAATATAGGAGTCAATCATATCCGGAAAGATTACTCCACTTATCATTTGATTCGCTGGGATATTCATACCCATCAGGTGATTGAGCGTTCTACCCATCAGGGCTATTCTTCGGAAAGTTGCTGGTCGCGGGGACATGCCTGGGCATTGTACGGATTTGCCAATATGTACCGTTATACAAAGATTGAGAAATATCTCAGATATGCCATAAACCTTGCTGAATATTTCTGGCAGCATCTGGATGCGAATCTTTTTTTACCCAGATGGGATTTTATTCTGAAAGATCATGCCGACGAACCGTTGGATGCCTCTGCCGCATCTATTGCTGCGTCGGGGATGCTGCTTTTATCAAAAATGAATCAGGAGACAGAGACGGAGAATCCCGACATATGGAAAAAACGCGCTGTTCAAATCATGGAGTCTCTCGTAAAAAACTGCCTGTTCACAGACATAGACCGTTATGGCTTGATCAGAAATGTAACAGTTGACCGACCAAGGAACTCAGGCGTTAATGAATCTTCTATTTATGGCGATTACTATTTTATGGAATCTGTTTTCCGTTTGATGAACTATAATCACGATGACATGACGGATATCCTTTACTGAAAGAAATAGCCTGCGCGAACATAGGCTGCGCCTGACGATTTTATTTGAAAACGTTTAAAATATAATGGCTGTAACTAAACAGATAATTAACCTGAATACAGAGCAGATTGTTATCCGCAAATTAAATACAAGGATACTGATTTTCTTTATGATCTGTTATTTCGTGTCTATCCTTGACCGTGCCAATATCAGCGTGGCATCACTCACTATGAATGAGGCATTGCATTTCAGTCCGGCAGTTTATGGTTTCGGTGCCGGCATTTTTTTTATCGGTTATTTCATCTTTGAAGTTCCCAGCAATATTATTTTGGGGAAAGTGGGCGCCCGTGTGTGGATTGCAAGAATTATGTTTACCTGGGGGATCGTCACGATCTGTATGATCTTTATACAAGGTATTATCTCTTTTTTTAGCCTTCGCTTTTTATTGGGTATAGCGGAAGCGGGCTTTTATCCAGGTGTAATATATTATCTGTCTCTTTTTTATCCAAGGACACATCGCACGAAAGCTATCGGATTATTTCAAATTGCCTCTCCTGTTTCCCTGATGATCGGGACGCCGCTCGTCGGGCTTATCCTCAGCCTTCACGGGAGCTTAGGTCTTCAGGGCTGGCAGCTTATTTTTTTGCTGACCGGGATTCCCGCTGCACTTTTGGGAATTATATGTTTTTTTTACCTGAAACCATCTGTCAGCCAGGTGCATTGGCTCACGACAACGGAAAAGAGCTGGCTGAACGATCAGATTGATGCTGAAAAGAAAGCCAGGCCATTAGGTGAATTGAAGTTTTATCAGGTTTTCCGGGAGCCGCAGGTTTGGCTCGCAACTTTCCTTTTATTTGCCATTAATGTCGGATTTAATGGGGCGGCTTTTTGGATTCCTCAGATTATAAAGTCTGTCGGAGCACAGAGTAATCTGGTCGCAAGCGTTCTTTCAGGGATACCTTATTTTGTAGCGGCTGTTTCGGTGGTAGTGATTTCCCGGTATTCCGATAAAACCGGAAAACGGAAGGTTTATATCGTGTCCTGCCTGCTGGCTTCGGGGGCAGGTTTTTTATTGGGGGTCATTACCGGACACATTGTTTTGACAATTATTGCATTATCTATTGCAACCGCAGGATTGTTATCTGCCATGCCGCCAATCTGGACTTATCCGATTGCTATGTTTTCCGGTGTGGCTGCAGCCACTGCCATCGCCACTATCAATTCTGTGGGGGTACTGGGAGGAATAGTCGGACCCAATATTATCGGATTTATTACCAATAAGACCGGCAATCCGTCGGCAGGCCTGGCTGTCGTGTCAATAGTCCTGTTTGCAGGTGGCATAGCTTCATTATTTTTACGAATTCCTAAAAGGCAACTAATTGGTAAAGTTCAATAGTTAAAGTATCAAAATTTAAGCTGGTGGGGAGTGGAAAGCTTTGAATTCTTTGCATCGGTATGCCTATTAATAATATACCACCGTTTCATCCTCCAGAAATAATAAATTCTCTTTATGCCTCATCAACGAAATAAATTCATCGCAGGGCATTTCTGTCAAACGAGAATCCAATTCTATCCCATCATTCAATATCTCTATGGGCTTTAATTCAGATACGGCAATAAATTGCCATTCAATTTTATCTCCGGCGGCATTAATGAAAACAGACGCTTCTTCTTCTCCTCTTTGATGGGCATCCATTAATGCATCCCGTTTGTTCCCGCTATTGATCAGGCGGAGTTTTTCTTCAAAAAGCCCTTCGGCTGTTTCTTTTTCAGTAACGATACGAAAAACTATTTTTGCCAAATACCAATTCATAGCCCGTATTTTTTTTCAATTAATTTTTTTACTTTCTCAACAGGATATTCCTTACCCATAGCAATATACCCAAGCCCAAATCCATCGAGTATAGCGCCCAATAAGTATCCTTCAGCCTCAGGATCTTTATAGCCCAACTCTTTTAACAGGGCGGTGAGTCTTCCCCACCAGCCTTCCCGCAGCCGTTCCATGTCTTTTTTAATTCCTTTAATAACGTCCGGCTGCAGGACTAAAGAGATCATCAGCCTGTTCAACTTCACTTCCCCGGTAATAAAATGGACTGAAAAGTCAATCAGTTGCTGCAAGGCTGCCTGGGGTGACTGGCTTTCATTCCACAGGATCTGCTCGTTGGTCTCTTCCACGAACTGAATAAACAACCCTCTCAATATTTCCTCTTTACTTTTAAAATAATGATAGATCAAACCTTTGGAAATTCTGGCTTTCTGTGCAATCATATCCACGGATGTCCTGGAATAGCCATGATTGGCAAATAGTTCAAATGCCGATTTTAATATCTTCTCTCTGCTGGCATCTGCCATTTCACTAAAATCTTCTTTTTTTCTCGGCGCCATCTATTTAATTATTGACTGAATGGTCAGTCAAAACTAAGTATATTTTCTTTACCGGCAAAATTTTTATAAAAAAAGCCCCTTCTGAAAAAGAGGCTTTTAGACATACTCGAATATAAACGTTCAGGAACGTGTGATATCGTTAGTGACCCGCATTAGAGGTATCTACCTTTTGCGTGGTATCCAATGATGACGTATCCTTTTTTACCGGACGGGTTGTATCAGACAGCGGCAATGTATCATAACCACTTTGCTGCGACATTACCGGATTTTTCCTCTGAAGAGGGAAATTCTTTGCCTGCTGATCCTGCTCCGGATAAGCGGATCCGTTATTCTGCTGAGGGAAATACGTACTTTGTCGCTTATGCTGCGGGGACGTATTTTGCCCGGTTTGCTGTGCAAACATTGTCTGATGTGGCTGAGATGCACTCTGCTGATTTTGCTGTGGCAATTGCGCGAAAGCGGCGGTAGCTGCAAATATGCAGACCATCGCCATTGAAACTAACTTTTTCATAGGACAAACTTTTTTAAATTAAATGATATGATTTTCAAGTAATCCTATCCAAGAATTATACCGTAATGCAAAATAATCAACTTTTAACGTTTAAAATATTGTTAAAGAAAAGAAAATAGCCTCAGCTTTTCATGTTACTAAACTGTAACGGTATGCCTAAATTATTAGTTTTACAAAGCTGGATAACAGCCTGCAGGTCATCTATTTTTTTTCCGCTGACACGTAATGTATCATCCATCATTTGCGTCTGTACTTTTAGCCCTGAACCTTTGATCACATTCATAAGCTTCTTTGCATCTTCCCTTGATATACCATTCTTTACCGGAATTTCTTTTTTCAAAAGTTTTCCAGACTGACCGGCTTCTTTGGTCATATCCAGCGCCTGCGGATCAATACCCTGGCGCATGGCACGACTTAACAACACTTCTTCTGCCTGGTGCATCTTCATATCTGTCTCCACTTCCAAGCTAATGACCATTTCTTTTTTCTTCAATTCAATATTCACAGCCGTCCCCTTAAAATCATAACGGTTGGACAACTCTTTATGCACCACGTTGACGGCATTATCCAACAACTGCATATCTACTTTACTGACAATATCAAATGAAGGCATAACTAATATTTTGATACAAATATAAAAGATTAACTATTGTTCAAATGCATCTAAAGCCTGAGTAGGTTGTCCGTTATTATTAAAGGCACCTTTGGTATAATTCATCCAGTTATAACACTCTGGTTCCCAATAGAAAACACCCAAACCCATGCCGGCAGGCAGCGATTTAACTTTGCTGATGATATCCGTAAGAAATTGACGGGAGGCAAGGGAATCAGTCCAGCTCATACCCGCTTCACATACCATGACTTTTTTCCCATAGCGGGAAATCATATCCTGCATATCGGAGAGACATTCGTTATCTAAGCTTTGCCAGTTATTTGCATCAGGATATAGTGACATACCGATGATATCCCAATGAGCGCCATTTAATTTTAGTCCATCAAACATCCATCTAAATAAATTGTTATCATAACCATTAGAAATATGCACTATCACCTGAATAGAGCTATCCACCGCCTTCGCAGCATTGTACCCTGCATTGATCATTTGTGCAAAAGTATTCATGTGAATACTTGCCATGCCATTTGGCCATAACATGCCGTTATTGGTTTCATTTCCCACTTGTATCCATTGCGGGATAATGCCATTCGATTTTAACAGGCTTAATACGGAATAAGTATATTGGTAAACAGAATCTATTAATGGGCTGGTGCCTGCATTAACCCAGGTGATAGGTTTCGACTGATGTACCGGATCTGCCCACGTATCACTGTAATGAAAATCAATCATGACCTTAAATCCGGCCTGGTGCGCGCGAAGGGCTTTGCTCAATACATCAGTTGTACCACACCAGCGACCGGAAGGATTCACCCAGGCACGCAACCGGATGGCATTGATCCCTTTTTCTTTCAGGATCTGAAGACAATCTTCTTGCCGGCCTGTGGTATCATAAAATTTAAACCCTGCCGCTTCCATTTGGGTCAGCCAGCTCACATCGGCGCCTTTGGCAAATGAAGAATCCGCACTGTTTGAAACCGGTGGGGTTTTTTGAGGCTTTACAGTTTGTCCTTTACATCCTGTAATTGCCAATAAAAAGAGGAGAAAATAACGGGTTATTTTATTTCTGCGATATGGCATGTGATCAATCCATTTAAAATCCCTGTACATTTGTTCTTCCTTCAGCAAATGTACAGGATTTCTGCACCAATCATTCAACGATCATCGAAACGGATATCATTCTTTCATCACCTTCCCCATTCCCGAAACAGATTCGTTTATGGCAGGATTTCCTTTATACCACACTTTCCCCATACCCGATATAGACACATTAAGTGTTTTCTGCGGATTAAGATGTAATTTTCCCATGCCTGATACACGCACCTCACTCCCGTCGGTGACAAGATCACCTGCCATCACATCGGCCGATCCGGAAATATGAAAATCGGAAGAGGATGCCTTACCCTGCAGGTTCATTTTAGCGGTTCCCGACACATTAGCAGTGAGGGGACCAGTGCTCACCCGCAAGTTTATGTCCGCACTACCGCTGATACTGATCCTCAAGTGATCTGACTGCAGCATATTCTGACTTTCTGCTTTGCATACTCCGCTGACATCGAAGGATTCCAGGTTTTTGAGAGTAATATATACGTTGATGGAATGAGTGGGTCTTACCGTAACGCCTTTTTTAGTCCGAAGATCCAGCTCATTCCCTCTCACTTCCGTAATGACATAAGGGAGTATATTTTCATCTGTTTCTACTTTCAGTTTGTTTTCATTACCCTGGGTCAAAATAACATGAAAAGTACCTGAGCAGGTTATTCCGGTAAAGTTTCCGGTTGTGCGTTCCTGGGATTGAATATTCCCGTTTCCTGCAATGGTCTGCGCAAAGCAGGTTATTGACAATAAAAACAGTCCGGTGAAAGTTGCCATAATGGCAATGATTTTTTTCGTTGATTTCATGGTGATATATTTTAAAGTAGTTTTAAGATATTCTTATTTTTCCATTAATGTAACATCAGAATAGGTTCCCTGTATCTGTACGACGGGGGGGGTATTTCCTTTTCTTGCAATAACCGCTTTTAAAATATTCCTACCGTGGTTACTGATTTTTTCTTCTATCTGAAGCGGAAGATTACCGGTATGAATATCTCCTGAAGTAAGATCAATGTTCAGCCGTAAAGGGAGATTAGGGGGAATTCCTATTTTTACATTGCCATACGTGGAATGGATCATCATACTTTTTAACTGATCTCCTAAAGTTTGTATCTTAATATCTCCATAAGTGGTACTCATATTGGCCTGTTGTTGCAAGGTGCCGATCTTATAATCGGTATAATTGGAACGGCTTGTAATGCCGTCAATCTGATCAGCGGAGAAATTACCATAATTGCCGTTAAATTGCAATTCGCCGGCATTGGAGATTTTACAATCGGAATAATTGGAATGTATTTGCAGGTTGTTGATCTGTCCGGCATTGAAATTTGTATAGTTCGCATTAATATTTCCTTTGCCGATGCCATTCACTGATCCGCCGCTGTAATTGGCGTCTAACTGCAGGCTTCCCGCTACTTTATTCAGATAAAAATTCCCATAGTTGATATTCAGGAAAAAATTCCCCGGTATATCATTCCCTGCGACATCCCCGTAGTTATTATCAATATGCAATATAGCAAGAGATTGCGGGACATATACATCATAATCAATCCTGACTGTATTACCTCTGTGATTGCCTCCACCGCCAAAAAATCTGGACCAGAAAGAACCGCCTGATTCCGGTTTATATATGGTTGTAAGAGTCACATCATTCCCCGACTGATCACTTTGAATGTTTACCAGGTTGACCAGGTTTTGTGAGTTATCCCTATCGGAACTATTGGCTGTAACGGTAATCACAGCCTTGATCTGATTTCTATCCCAGGTATGTAAATTGACTTTTCCGTATTTGTTGCTTACAGTCAGTCGCGCCCCGCTGCTTACATCAAATGTTTTGGTAATTGTACGTGTAACAGGAGCTATTACCTTGTCTTTACCCATAGTGCATAAGGGCGCCATAAGCAGATAAAATATTCCTAAGCGTATATACGTTTTCATACTTGAATATTTATTTTATAAAAAGGATAAAATTGATTAACTGTTTACCATTGAACATTCACTGCCGCTGTTCACTGCTAACCGCCTTCTCTGAAGCATCCGTCGTCTCCATCCGTTGTTCAATTTGATCCAGTATGCTTAACCGTGAGCGGTAATATTCTACAAAAGCGGCACGCACATGGGCATTGCCTGGGTTTTCCTGTAAAGCTCTCCTGATCCTGTTATATTCTTCATCCCGCCGGCCGAACAATTGCCATAAAGAAGTATCTGCCTTATTTTGATGCATGGATTCAAAAGATTTTATGCGGTCTATCTGCATGGCAATACGGTTTTCATAATAGGCTTGTGCTTGCTGCAGGCCGGAGGGTATAACTGTATCTGTTATCTGTTGCCTGACCTGGTAAGTACGGACAAATGCAGCCAATGAAATACATAACAGCAATACGGCTGCGGCACTTATCCATCTTTTCCCCAAACGAGGCAACGGGGACATATTTATACCTCGCTCGCGGCTACTCTCCTGCCCTACTGATCTCAATCTTCTTTCTATCCGATCCCATATCTTATCAGGAGGGAGATCAGAATTAAAATCATCCCGGTGGTCACTTATAAATTTTCCCAGCTCGTCAGCATTTTTCATATTCCAAATTATATTGAAAACCTGTCGCGGGCACACGATTGTGTGCGCCCCTGATTATATAATCCTTTCAGATTATCAGACGCACAGCTTTAAGTCTCTATCATTCTCTTTAAAATATTCTCTTATTTTCTGTTTAGCACGCATATATTGTGTTTTAGCTGTGGATTCTGAAATACCTAACCGCTCTGCTATTTGCTTGTGAGAATAATTCTCAAAAAGGTATAAGGTCAATACCACCCTGTATCCATCCGGTATCCATCCGGTAAATATTGGATGGCTTTTTTTACATTTTCCACTGTATAAGTATATGCCCGCTCATCCATCGTATCTTCTTCCACTGCATATTCTACAGCATCTGTGGTTATCAGCGTCAGCCGTTTCTTTTTTAGCTGATTCAGGCATTTATTTACCACAATACTTTTAATCCATGCACCGATGGTAGATTCTCCCCTGTAGCTCCCAATATTTTTAAATACCTGGTAAAAAGCCTCCTGCAGCATATCTTCTGCATCTTCGACATTATTCATCATCCGGAGGCAAATATTATACATGGCCTTAGCATATTGCTCATACAACTGTTTAGCAGCCGGCATGTCGCCTTTTTGGCAACGGGTTACTAAAGAGTCAGGTAAAAGCGCTTCATTTTCCATGGATGTTCTTACTTAAAGACAATAAAATTAGAAAAGGTTGCACGCATACTAAAATAAATCCCCGGTGGATACCGGGGATTATTTCTATCAACCAAAAACCCAACTGTATGAGGGCTGCCGGAGATGTAGAGACGCAACGCACCGCATCTTTATCCCATCCCCGGCAGCCCCCCGGAGAACCGGGGTGCTTTATAATTAAACATCCCACACTTTTAATCTTTTGCAAGAGCTGCCTTGCTTCTTTTTTCTACACGAATTTGCCCTCCGATAGCATAATCCGGCGCATAAGGTGTCATAGCTTTTTTCAATCCGTCTTCTTTTGTGGATTTTAATTGATCACTGACCCAGCTATAAAACCTGGTAATATCATTCCATCCGTTTACGTTATAGGTCCAAACCACCTCGTGATTGTTATGAGAACCCATCGCTTCATGAATGCTGAAGTTGCTGATGTAAGGACAATTTTTCATATACTCCGTCAAAAACTCGCGATATAGCTTCCGTTGCTCATACGTTCCCGTCTGTTCAAGTAATTGAGTATTCACCTCGTATTTACCCGGTTTTTGATTAGCCTGGGGTTGAGAATCCTGCGCATTGGCTGCGAAAGCAGTTCCGCCGATTAATAATGCTGCAAAAAGCATTTTGATGATCGTTTTCATAATAAATTTTTTTAATGTTTTGAGAATAAATTTAATCTGTGTTGTAATAAATGTGGTTGTAGTTAACTTCAGTCTTTAATTGCGCGCTTGTTATTTATAAAGACAGGGAAAAGTTTAAAGGTTGCTTCATGGGGCCATAAGTTTAGGTTTATTTTTAATAAGATAGTTAAATTATTTTTGTATTGGTTTACCCGCTGCTTAAAGACACAGACTGTGCCAATTCATACCTCTGATAAAGAACGTTGAGATTCAATCTGATTAATCATTCTACCCGTTCGGTGTTGTACGGTTCCGAACACTTTTTGTCCGGTTTTGATACATACATAATGGTTATAATGTGGTTTCATTTTCATTCTTCATTAAGACGAATAAACGTAAGAAATGTTACAACCGGTTATACCGCTCATCCTATTTATCACTATTTTTATTTCCTTTAACAAACGACTGCAAAGAAATAACGGCTTCTTCCGTTAAGAAAATTTATTCGATAAAACGAGGAAAATAATCGGTTAAATACTCCAAATCAAAGATTAAAATTATGAATGGTTCTATTGTTCTATGGTTCTATGGTTTTATGGTCTTATGGTTAAACTGGCATTAAGTTTAGCTATCAAACAATCCAACCATTAAGCCATCCAACCATCATTTCTTGATCCTATCCTGTTCTTCTTCTATGGCCGACTGATGATGATGCACCGGCTTCACATTTCCTTTATTAAATCTCCAGGTAAACGTCAACCCTACTCTTTGGCTATCCCAGTGATTGAGGGAGGTTATATCCAGGTTTTGATATTTGACAGAAGCAAAAGAATGTTGCGTATGAAAAATATCGTTTACATTCAACTTTAATGTTGCCTTGTCTTTCATCAGTGTTTTCTGAATGCCTGCCGATACGGAATATTGAGGCCGAATGGTAAATATGCTCCATAGCATAGTCGAATTATAATATCCACTCAGTTCCGCAGTGAATCCTTTTCCAAGTGTGAAGCTGTTAGTTGTATTAGCAGTAAATGCCGGTTTTCCGAAGTTCAGATAAGCTCCCAAAAATTCCCCCCGGAATACATTATAAAATGCATTCACCGAATTATTGCTCATCCACCAGGAAGTAACCGGGATGGAAAGAGACACATTTAATCCCACGTTCTGCATTTGAGCCAGGTTTTCCATGGTTTGATAGGTTATCAGTGCGGAATCATCCTGCTTTAAAACCTGCGTCATTACATCACTGACATGGCTGTAACTTAACGACGCAATTAAAAGACTCTTATAAGCATAAGAAAGATTGACCGTATTGGAAATTTGCGGCTGCAGATAAGGATTGCCTTCCTCATAGGTATAAGGATCCAGATAGTAACGGAAAGGATTCAATGTCTGGTAATCGGGGCGGTCAATCCGGCGGCTGTAAGATAAACTCAATGTATTGTTTTTATCCAATTTCTTATTGATAAATACCGTCGGGAATAATTGAAAATAATTCTTTTTAACAGTAGAATCATTATTATACTGATGTCCTGAGGAAACAGTTTGTTCTCCTCTTAATCCAAGCTGAAGCCCCCACCCCTTTTTAAATTCTTTGTTAAAATTAATATAGGCTGCATTAATATTTTCCGTATATTTAAAATGATTGCTGGCAGAATCGTATAGCCATTGCTTATTTGTATTATCCAACTGAAAATATTGGATATTATTATCAGATGTTACCAGGCTTGTTTTAGCTCCGAAAGACAATTTCACCTGATGTTTTAAAGGCAGGGTGTAATCAATTTTAGCAGTTTTAATATCAATGATAGTCGGGATCGAACCTTTACGAATATTCGGATTCGGCGAGCCGGGCAAATCAGGTAACGCTGATCCGTCCGGATAAACGGCATACGTATGATAATTATCCAAAGCTGCATTATCAAACCTGGAATAAGCCAGATCAATATCTAATTCCTTTCCTGTAGTATCGAAATATCCCTGGTAGTTCAGGTCATAAGTATAATTGGTCCAATGCGCCTTTTCCGTACTGTGCGTCAGGCTTGTATTTTCGATAGACCCGCTTCCATTTTTAAACCAGGTAGTATTATAACGGTCATCCGTGGAAGGATTCAAAGACCCGTTCATCATGATGCCGAGAGTATTTTTATCATTCAGGTAATAATCTATTCCTGCTTTAAAATCATGATTATAGTTAGGTGAATTATGATAACTGTACTGTTCTGTACGCGTACTCAATGTTTTACCCGTGCCATCATAAAAATTCCTTGTGATATAGTTATTGTTCCACCAAATATTGTGGTTAAAATCATAATTACCGTACAGGTTTATCTTTCCATTCCGGTAATTCAGATTGGTTCCCGCACTTTCTCTTAAATGCCTCCCCTGCCCGATCCCCGCCGTCAGACTGCCGTTGAATCCTTTTTCTTTGTTTTTACGGGTGATAATATTAATGATGCCTGCATTTCCGGCAGCATCATATTTAGCAGGCGGCTGAGTCATGATCTCGATAGATTTGATGGACCCCGAGTTCATATTCTTCAGCACCGTTGCCAATTGATCGGAAGACAGGTAGGCAGGTCTTCCGTCTATATATATCTGCACCCCCGTCTTTCCCTGAAGGCGGATAGTATTATTACTGTTATCTACTGTGACGCCCGGGGATTTCTGCAATATTTCCCAGGCACTACTGCCTGCGCTTACAATACTATTCTCTACATTAACGACAGTTTTGTCAATTTCCCTTTGAATAAATGGTTTGGTAGATGTGATGCTGACTCCTTTCAGCAAATTGGTATTTTGCTTTAATATTAAATCTGAGACATTTAAGGTTTTTTTAGCGTCATCCAAGGTAAACGGCTGACTATACGCCTTAATCATCCCTATTACTGACGCAGAAACTATGTATTTGCCATTGGGAATTGCTGAAAAATCATAATTCCCTTCCTGGTCAGAAATGTCGCCTTTGACCAGAGATGAATCGCCGGCTTTCAAAAGAGTGATTGTGGCAAAAGGAATCGCCTGATGATTTTCATCGGCTACTTTTCCTCTTATCTCTGCCGTATGGTTTGGCTCCTGAAGGATTGTCTTGATATTAGATTGTGCTTTTACTGAGTTGTACAATAAGCAGAGGATCAATGAGATGGTTAAGGAAAGACGTGGTTTCATTTTTAATTATTTTAATACTTGTCTAAACAAACGGCATGACAAAGATATGTACCTTGTAATACATACTACTATATAATTATTAAAAGGTAAAAATCCGTGATGAACGGTTTATTAAAACTGTGGGGATGTTAAGAATTATACTAAGGACAAGCAGGAACGAAAAAGGTTGCTTATCATCATGATGTATGGAAGACGGATTTGAAGGGAAAAATGTTACGGCAGAGTCAGATTTTATTAAAAAACCCCGGCTCTGCCTGGACCGGGGTTTTTATTCTTTACCTGCAATTTGCAGGATATGTAATATAACTCCTGCTTACTTTAACAGCCACATTTTATTATTAATATCATCTACCCCGCCATACTGGCGATTGAGCGCCTGGATCAGATTGTCTTTATTATAATTTAATTCAGAGCCTGGATACAGCCAACGTACCGGAATGGCATTCGGATTATTTACGTTGAGTGAGGTGGCAGGATTGATAGGAAATGCCGGGTAACCGGTTCTGCGTTGCAGAAAAAAGGCAGAAACAGGATCCTGCATAAACTGTAGTAAATAACGTTGAAGCCATATTTGTTTTAGCTGATCATCCGGATTGGATTTAAACGCTGCTTCCCCGGTAAAATAATTATTAATATAAGTTTGGGTAATCGGGTTACCATGCACAAAAGAAGGATCAACAGATGTATAAGTCGCCAGGGCGGCTTTTACCCCCGATTCGTAATAATCTCCGGCTGCACCTGCCGTGATCCATCCTAAAATGCGCGCTTCAGCTAATATCAACTGCTGCTCTGCATAAGAAACCATAATTCGCGGATCTCCGGCCTGTACTTTCAGGTAGCGTGAATTAAGAAGGGAATATTTGTCAGCGATCAGATTGGCAGTGATCGTGTTATAATCATCAGTCACATTGGCTCCTGCGTAAGCAGCAGTATCAGAGCCGGACTTACCACCCGCGACTAATGACTTTGCAGGATCAGCAAAATAAAAAAGCCTTCTGTCATTCAATGCTTTTAAATTAGCCATCACCAAATGGCTGATAATTGTCCTGCTGGTAAACAGATCATTTGTACCCGACATAGGGTGTGGATTAGTGGCAGAATAATTTAAACCCAGGAAACCGGTATTGGATTGCAACAATTCACCACTATTAACAATATCTGCAAATCTGCCTTTAATATTAAGATTGGCATCTCCCGCCTTATTTGCCAGGGACATTAATACTTTCAGGGCAAAGGCATTAGAGGCTCTTCGCCATTTATCGGGATCGCCATTATAAGGTGTGGGGTCGCCGTCGAACTTAATGCCTTGGGCGAAAAATCCGTCAGCATCTTTCAATTCATCGAGGATACCTTTAAACACAGCCTCCTGCTGATCGTACACCGGACGGATGCTTCCCTTGGCTCCCTGACCGGTTGCGCTGTAGGGAATATCTCCCACTTCCATGGTCAGATAATAAAACATAAAGGCCCTTGAGAATTTGGCTAATCCTTTATAGGAATTCTCCATCTGGCTTCCTGCGGCATTAGCCAGCATACTGTTCACATTGGGAACAAGGGTCATGGGACCGAAATCTGCAGCCCCCAAATAATTATATTGCGTGGACAAAATGGTCTCATTACCATAAGCAATATATTTGGATATGCCATTATCCGACAGGTAAGCTTTGGCATCCCTGCCCTGGTACTTCAGGTTTTGCAAAATTATTTTGGTAGCCAACAACGATGCATTCACCTTGTTGGTAGCATCCGGATTATTATTTATCTCGTCGAATTTATTACAGGATGTCAGCAACGAGATGCCGAAAACAACATATAATCCTGTATTTTTTAATATCCTGTTCATAATTCTTTTATTTTAAAATGGTCTGTAAAACCGTTAAAAATCAAGCTTGATATCGAAACCGACATATCGAATTGAAGGATCGGAAAAGTTTTCTGTTCCGCCGTCAATGTCAGAATACTTAAACTGTTTTGCCCAATAAATCAGGTTTTGACCTACCAGGGAAACAGCTATCCCTTTAGAGTGGATCCTCTCCCTCATGGAGACGGGCATTTGCCAGGTCAGCGCCACTTCTCTTAATTTTAAGAAAGTAGTGCTGTATAAATCCACCGGAGAAGGATTCCCGCCCCAGGCGGTGCCTTTATGGAGGGCCGATATATAAGATTTATAAGTGGTGTACACATCATTGGGAGCGAACACACGGGTATCGCTTACTACGTGATAATTGGCATCATACGTGATAGCGCCCGATACTACTTTTACCCCTTTCCCTAAAAAGTTTTTCGTACCCGCGTTGGTGGCATCCTCATATCTTGCCTCCGTCAAAGAATTGGGGTGGTTGCCGGATATCCACATATACATTTCGGTGGTAGATTGCGCCAGACCGCCTACCCTCCCATCCATGGACAGAGATAAGGAAAAGCTTTTATAATGGAGATTAGTATTAAATCCCCAAATCCAGTCAGGATCAGCATATCCAGCCAAAGATAATATCGGCTTATAGGTGGGAACACCATTGTTGAAAACAATATCGCCCTTATTATCTGTCTGATATTGATTGATAGTATAATAATCCACACGCTTGCCTACCTTTACCCAATCCCTGTTATTCACAGAATATTGAGAATCGAGCCTGGTGAAAAAAGTGGCATACTTTGTCCAGTTAAAACTCACATCCCATGAGAAATCCTTTATTTTAACAGGCGTAGCATTCAGAGTAACTTCTATTCCCCTGCGTGTACGTTCTTCATTACTGTTGGTATAAACCGAAGTAAATCCCGAGGAGGGACTGATCGGTGCTTTGACAATAAAATCATACATCTTTTTCTTGTAAAGCGTTACGTCTAAGGATATCCTGTTACCTAGGAAACTGGCGTTAGTACCCACTTCTGTGGATCCGGAACCTTCCGCATGAATGTTGGAAGGGCGTATGCTGGTGGGGAAGGATGCGGAACTCATAGTTCCCCATGCATTGGGGGTGATGGTATATACATTGTTTATGTCATAAATGCCTGCCGGTGTACGATATGTAGTCCAGGACCCGCGCAATTTCCAAAACGACAGCCAGTCATTGGTATGGAATAATTCACTTGGGATAAAGCTTCCTGAGACACTGGGATATAAGTAAGAACGGGTCGCTTTAGGCAGGGTGGATGCCCAGTCATTACGAAAGGTTCCTTCCACAAATGCCAGGTTTTTCCACCCTAATCCTAATTTTCCGTAAAAGCTGTTAATCTGTTCTTTGGAGGTCAAAGCATTGACATAAACGGGATTCATAGATGCTTTCAGCGAATAAAATGCAGGGATAGATAAACCTCCCTGTGTCATGGCTTCCATGCCTTCGTTCTGTTGATAAAAGATAGAACCACCCAGAAACCCGTTTACTGAGAAATCATTCACATTCTTTTGTGCTGTCAGCATCGCATCTGTGTTTGTGCTGAAACCTCTGCCAATACCTACATTGTAAGAACCCCTTTGCGATTCTCCCCATACTTGCGAGCCGTCGTTTAAGACGGTACTGGAGCCACCGCCCTGGAATGAACCTTTTGAAATAGTAATTTCCTGCTTGTTGCTGTAATTATCATAGCCCGTCCTGAGCATAGCCTTCAGCCAGCCGGCCACATCATAAGTGGCAGTAAACTGCCCGTTAAAAACATCTTTTTTATAAGAATGCGTCCTTTGGTACCTGTCGAAATAGGGGTTATTAATAGTTGCTGTATAACTGCTGTTCTGCACTTCATTTGGGACCACCCAGTAGTTTTTATAATCCAGGATATTCCAGTCAGGAGAACCCCAAACCAGCAAGCTATACATCGGATCATAACCGGTGTATCCGCTGAAGCCCATATTGGGTGAAGACTCATTATTATAAGCCACAGAGGTGGTGAGGGTAAAACGATCGAATTTGATATCACCACCCACACTGTATGTAATTTTATCAAAACGGGCATTAGGGTAAGCGCCCCTATTTTGTACCCAGGTAGCGGATGCCCTGAAACCACCCATGTCTCCCACCTGGCTTACGCTGACATTGTTATTTAAAATATATCCCTGACGAAGGAAATTCTTAAAATTATCTTTCCCCCTCGCAATAAAAGGCATAGCCTTCATCGTCTTGCTGACAGGATCCCATTGAATAACATCTTGTCCGTTCAGCGGAGGTCCCCATGAACCGTCACCTGAGCGAACATAAGTATTGGTGGCCGTATTCACCACCCGACCATATTTATTTTGCATTTCGGGAATCGCGAGATAACCAGCCTGGAACATGGTGCTGCTATTCACAGAAACCGAAAATCCTTTTTTACCTGCCCCATGCTTTGTGGTCACCATGATAGCACCACTTCCTCCTCTGGATCCGTACAGTGCAGAAGCAGTGGCTCCTTTCAGAAAGTTAATGGATTCAATGTCATCAGCAGGGATCTCTCTCAGGGACATATTACCATAAGGTACTCCGTCAATGACCAGCAGCGGCGTTTCTCCACGCATGGTAATTTCAGGTGACGACATAAAATCCGGGCTATTCTTTACCATCAATCCGGAAATCTTACCGGTAAGCGAAGTCCCCACATCTATGCCTTTCACTGTTTCCAGTGTACTGCCTTTTATTTCCTGTGTGGCATAGCCCAACTCTCTTTCCTGTCTCTTGATGCCTAAGGCAGTAACCACCACTTCGTTCAAGCCTGTGGCTGCAGTTTGCAACACAATATTAAGACGGGTCTGTCCGCTCACCGGAACTTCCCTCGTCACATAGCCAATGTAAGAAACCAGTAAGGTCGCATTTTCCGGCGCCTCTAAAGAAAAGTTACCGTTCGCATCAGTTACTGTTCCTATGGTTGTGCCTTTGATCTGTATGGTAACACCTACCAGTGGATGTCCCGCAGAATCGGTCACCGTGCCCGTAATATTTTCAATCATCTGAGTCTGATAGCCGATGGCGATCAGTTTGTTGCTGAGAACCCGGAAGGTAAGGCCTGTGTTCCCCAAAATAGTTTTCATGATTTCTGGAACCGTTTCCTGTCTAGCGACAATATTAACAGTCATATCCTGAGGAAGCAGGTCATTATTATATAAAAACCTGTATTCACTCTTGTGGCTGATAATACGCAGCGCCCTCGTAATATTCGTATTTTCGAGTGTCAGATCAATCTTTACATCCTGGGAAAATACGCGGGCAGACGCCTGCATACAACAAACAAATGTGAGTAAAAAAATAAGTTTCATACTTACTAAAACTTTACGCCTGATGTTTAACCTACCATGAACAGGCATTTTAGGTTTCTTTTTCATACCTTTATTGCGGTTTAATGTGATTAAATGGAAATCCCCTTTCCGGCTTCCCTCCTGAAACATGGGATTTCTGAACTTTAAATCAAATGAGAAGGAACGCACCGCTTTATGCCGGTGCGTTTCTTATTTTTATGTAATGCAGTCTTTACTCATGATTTTGGTTTTAACTGGTTAACGATAAATAATAACCTCTTTATTTCTGATTTCATAATGAAAGGGTGTAGTAACCTGCAACGCCTGCAATACCTCATTCAAATTTTCTCCTTTGAAAACACCGGTAAGATGATACTCTTTGAGTTGCTCATCTTTAAACCTGATATTTACGTGATAGGTCCTTTCCAGATCATACGCCAGTTCAATAAAGGAGATGTCATTAAATGCCAGTTCCCCTCTCATCCATGACAGTTCAGAAATATGCTGATCAACCGGATTGGGGGTCAGGGCGTTAATATGATACTTCACCTGATTTTCGACGTGTTTACCTTGTGCAGATTCAACCGATGAAGAATCATCCAGGTAAAAAGTCACTTTTTCATGCGGCTTAAGAATAATCTGTTCTCCCCTGTGATCTTCCATTTTTACTGCTATTTTTCCGCTGATCAGGGACGCTTCTACATAAGGATCGTTGGGATAAGCCTTTACATTAAAAGCAGTGCCGAGGACTTTTACCTTCATAAACGAGCCTGCCTGTATAATAAACGGCTTGTCCGCATCCTGCTTTACATCAAAATAGGCTTCGCCGGAAAGCATTACCTGCCTCTCTTTTTTACCAAAATCTTTTGTACATTTCAATGTGCTGCCACTGTTCAGCCAAACCTGAGTTCCATCCTGGAGAGTAATGGAGGTGGGGGTATCCGCTACATAAATACCTTCGTTCCGGGGAATCACCTGCGTAAGATGCCGGCTATGATCCTCTTTTGTATAGAAATAATAAACGGCAGATAAGCCGATCAGCAATAAAAGACCAGCTGCCGCCCATCTGATCCTTCTTAATACAACCCGCGAATGGCTTACCCGCTTTATTTTTTTCTCCGCCTCTACAATCATATCTATCTCTGCTGATTTCTTTTGTATCAAATTATTTTCTTCTGCTTCCGATAAGCCATAATCCTGTGCAGATGGGCCTTTTATTTTATCAATGATTGAAAAAGCATATTGTAAACCAGGATTGGCTTTAAATATGGCATCTAATTCGGCAAGTTCCTGTTGGCTTGCTTCGTTAGATATCTTTTTGGCAACCAAAAGCCAAATTCTTGATTCATCCATACTAAATAGAAACTGTCTTTCATGTAAGGACGGGTAAATTCACCTTTACCCCTAAGAGAAATAAATATTTTTTTTGTTCCCCGATATTCCCCTATATTTACCACTTATTAACTATTTTTTTACAATAATTATGAATAAAGCAGCAATACAGGACTGTTTGTTTAAGATTTCTCATGAAAGCGATGGCAAGGCTTTTAAGGAGTTTTATCGTTATTATTTTAACAGGTTGTTCCGGTTCTGCATCACCATCGTCCATAGCAAAGAAGTGGCTGAAGAAATAGTTCATGATGTGTTTATGAATTTATGGGAGAAAAGGAATCACTTACATAAAATAGAAAATCCCGATGTGTATCTTTATGTGGCTGTAAAAAATAAGTCTCTGGACTATCTGAGCAAAAACAGGCTTAGAGAAACTGTGGATATCAGCACCATCGGTAATGAATATTTTGTTTTTGATATAGACCCGGAGAAGATGATGATCACGGAAGAGATGAAAAAGAAGATATACCAAACCATTGATCAGCTCCCTCCCTGTTGCAAACAGATCTTCTGTCTCATCAGAGAAGACGGACTGAAGTATAAGGAGGCAGCCGCTATTTTAAACTTATCAGTCAAAACGGTAGAGTCACAAATGGCGATAGCCATGAAAAAACTGATTACCGCCATTCTTATCTATACCAGCGAAGAAACGCTTGAAAAGAACGGCGGTGCTGTTCAATAATATAATCACTTGCCAAATATTATTCCCCGGCATCAATGACGGCAGAGACCGAAGGTAATCCTTCGGCGGTAGCTGTTAAAGTAATGGCTCCTTTCTTCCCGTCTGATTGAATTACTGCTAAACAAAGTCCGTTAAATGCTTTATGCTGATCTCCTTTAAAAGACTCATGATCAGTTTCATTTCCATTGTCCATACCCACAATAAATCCGGCACCACTGATTTTAAAATGGATTAAATTATCTGCGTGAGGAATCAGGTTTCCGTTTTTATCCACGGTTTTTATAGTAACGAATGAAAGGTCCTTTCCGTCCGCGTGAATATGCTTCCGGTCCGGTTCGATGATCATCCTGGCGGCAGGACCTGCAGTGCGTATTTCACGGACCAAAACCACTTTTCCACCTTTATAAGAAACAGCTTTTAATGTCCCCGGGTGAAAAGGAACCCGCCACATCACATGCATGCCGCCGTCTTCTTTACTGCGTGACCCTAATGATCTCCCGTTTAAGAATAATTCAACACGATCTGCATCATTATAATAAGCCCACACATCAACTGTATCGCCCGCCTTCCAATTCCAATGTGGAAATATATGCAGGGTGGGTGTATTGGTCCAAACGCTTTTATATAAATAATAAGCATCTTTAGGAAAACCTGCGAGGTCAACGATACCAAAATAAGAACTGCGCGCCGGCCATCCATAAGGTGTAGGTTCACCCAGGTAATCAAATCCCGTCCATACAAACATGCCTGATACAAAATCATCTTTCATGAAGGCTTTTAAGACTTTTTCATGCGTGGCGCCCCAGGGAACCCTGCAATTATCATAAGCGGAGCAGGTGAAGTCGGCGTTCATCTTTACTCCTTTGTGTGGCCATATAAAAATACTGTCGGAAGGCATATTATATTCACCGCGGGTTTCCAACGCGGAGGTCGTTTCAGTCGCCAGGAATTTTCCATTTGGGAAATATTTAAAAAAGTTTTTCCAGCTATCTACCCTGTAATTATGTCCAATCAGATCCATAGCGCCCGAATGAGAAAGCTCGTTATTGGGGGCCTCAGGATCATTCATGGCAGAGGTTATCGGACGGGTCGTATCCAACGAACGGACAATCCCTCTGAGTTCGCGTGCAATAGGTGCTCCCGCACTGTCCCATTGATCGGGGATCTCATTACCAATGCTCCAGATAATCACACTTGGATGATTGCGGTCACGACGGATCATATCAGAGAGGTCTTTTTTATGCCATTGGTCCCAATATAAATGGTAATCATAGGGATTCTTTCCTTTTTTCCAGCAATCAAATGCTTCATCCATTACTAAAATACCCATCTTGTCACACAATTGCAATAACTCAGGCGCAGGCGGATTATGTGAAGTACGCATGGCATTTACCCCCATGCTCTTCAGTATCTGTAACTGGCGTTGAATGGCTCTGGTATTAATGGCAGCGCCAAGGCATCCCAGGTCATGATGATCGCAGACCCCTTTTATTTTTATGTGTTTTCCATTCAGAAAGAAACCATCGTTGCTATCGAACCTGAAATAACGAATGCCAAAGGGTGTTTCATAACGATCTACTTCTTTGCCGTTATTTTCTACTAAGGAAATCACTTTATATAAAACCGGGTTTTCCGTTGACCACAGGTCAGGATGATCCACTGTTATTGTTTGAGAAAAGGTTCTGGAATCGCCATTGGCGATATTTCCGGAAACACTTTTTTCCGCCACTACTTTTCCTTTATCATTATAGATAATCGTCTTAAGAGTTACGTTCCTGGCAGAAGGATCTGCATTGTTAATAGTCGTTTGAATATCCACTGTTGCCATCCGGTCATTTACCCGAGGAGTGGTAATATAAGTTCCCCAATGTCCCACATGGATTTTATTGGTTGCCACCAGCCAGACATTCCGGTAAATGCCGGAACCGGAATACCAGCGTGAATTGGGTTGTTTGGAATTATCCACACGAACGGCAATAATATTTTTTTCATTTCCATAATGTAAATAAGGTGTAAGCTCATACCGGAAGGAACTGTATCCATAAGGACGGACGCCTAAATAGTGGCCGTTGATCCAGACCTCGCTATTTTCATATACTCCATCGAAATCAATAAATAATAACTTCCCGTTATCACTTCTTGGCAGAGTAAATTCTTTACGATACCATCCGATACCACCGGGCAACGCCCCCCCTCCTACGCCGGCAGGATTATCTTCGCTGAATGCACCTTCAATGCTCCAATCATGAGGCAAATTCAACCATCTCCAGGATGCATCATCAAAGGAAGGCTCCTTCGCTTCGGGCACATCGCCGAGGTGAAAATGCCAGTGGTCATCGAAGCTGACTCTTCTCTCAGAAGAATTAGGTCCCCCTTTAACAGAGGCAAAAGTGTTTCTGATAATCAAAAACGAAACAAATAACAACATTAAGCCAACAATACGCTTGTGTTTCATGATGTGTTAAAATATTAAGTGTTAAGTGAACCTGTTTTATTCCGGCTCCAAAATACAACTTGTTGATTTAAATAAAAAGGGATTTTTAATGAACGTGATATTCTTTTGCCAGGTTGACATAAATATTCAATAATGAATCATTAGCGATTCCCTGCCTGTTGAACATTGCTTCCCAGGTATTCAACGGCTCCCAGATAAATGTACCCAACCCTTTATTGTCCGGCAAATGATATACAATTTGGTTTACTTCTTCTTTATGCTCGGAATATTCTACGACCACTATCGGCTGAGAATATCTTTCTGCAAGATCTGTCACGTTATTTTTAAGATCGCCGAGCGTCCCGTGCCATTGCGGATAATAAGACTCGCCTATCAGGTCAAAGGGAACCTGCCTGGCTATCATGGTATCTAAAAAAGATCTGGATTCCGCATTTTGTCCCCCAAGCGCTATATGCAGCATGATCTTAATGTCCCGATCCGCTTTCTTCACTGCGGCTATACCTGATTTTAAAAGGGCAGCCAAAGTATCCGGATGGTGGATGCTTCCTATGGGCCATAAGATACCGTGGTTGATTTCATTCCCAATCTGTACGATATCGGGTGGTGTTCCCAGCCTTTTTAGGGCTGTAATTACTTTTTTAGTGTGATTATACACTTCTTGCTTTAATTGTATAAAATCATCATGCTTCCATGCTGAAGGTGTATATTGCTTTCCGGGATCCGCCCAGGTGTCGCTGTAATGAAAATCGAGCAGAAAGCCCATGTGGGCTGCCTTGATCCTTTTTGCCATTTGCTCGGTATGAAAAAGATTACAAAATCCTTTTCGCGGGGAATAACCGCTGTCCGCTGCAGGATTTACAAAGATACGGAGCCGTATAAAATTAAATCCGTGATCTTTCAGGATGCGGATAGCATCTTGTTGTTTTCCATCCACATAAAATTTTTCACCGCGGGCTTCTAACTGGGGGAGAAAGGAAATATCAGCACCTAATATTTTTCCCCCTTTAACGATGGAAGGTATTTCTCTTTTTAAAAAAATTACCTGCCCGGATGACATAGAAAAAGTGAGTGTTTTATTATTTCGTTTGCTATTAGTCACCTGTGTACCAATCACTTTCATTTTTTGATCAATAAACGGATTATGAAGTTTTATTTTCCCTCCTTTTAAAGATTTAATCCTAACCTCAGTAATCATCCCGTTTTCTTTTTTGGCAGAAATCAAAAACGCTCCGGGTACACGCAATTTTTCAAAACCCACCTTTTCCCAATTATCAGGAACAGCAGGAAAAATATAATTAACGCCGCCATGTTGCTGGATCAACATAAGCTGTACACCCCTGGCAAATGCGAAATTTCCTTCTAGTGTAAAAGGATGATACGTGGCATTGGAGTATCCTTTGCCGCTTTGATCGCCATTCAGGTGAAAGCTGTTAGGCGAGCAAAATGCTGTAGCGAATATTTTCAGTGCATTCTCCGCTCCGGCGCCATCCTGATTCACGGCTTTCAGGCAGGCTAACCAGGCATAAGAATATCCCATCCATTCGGATGGCCCGTATTCTTTTAATTCCTGCAAACTGGCTTGTATTATTTTTCTGTCTTTTTCTCCCTGATACCAGTCTATTAATTGCAACGGGTAAATACTCATTAAATGAGAAAAATGACGATGTGAAAAGCTATATGGAATATCCGGCGCGACCAGCAGCGCGCTGTCAGCAGGATTAAGAGCAAGTGAAGGCCAGCCGTCCAAGAAAGTTTTCCAATGTATGGCCTCTTTTTGCAAATGAAGCGTATCAGCCATTTGAACGGCTGTGTTTAGTAACCAGTGTATAAGTGACAGATCATAATTAGAAGTTTGCAGAAACCAGGCTTTTAGTTCATTATCAAAAAATTCGGGGCTGGAAGAGATAGGAAGCTGCCAATAGCCTTCTTTATTTTTAATAGCAATGCTTTCTATATGCGTGGCTGCTGCTTTTATCCAGGGATAGGCTCGTTGCTTTAAAAAATCATAATCTCCGGAATATATCCATTGCCAGTAAAAATACTGAGATAACCAACAGGATACCGTCGGTGATAAAGAATATTGCCCCCACCCGCCCATGGGTTCACCGGTCAGCGTACAAACACCGGGCACATTTAATCCGCTATCTTTAAAAAATCTTCGCGTATATTTTGTAAAAACCGGCTCATCTTTCCAAAGCCAGTCCGTAAAGGCTGCTGATTCCGGCAAATGATTGGCTGTATAGCCGGGCCAATAGCTTAATTGTGTGTTCAGATCATTATGATAATCACCTTTCCAGGGCGGCAACTTACCATTGTCGGCAGTCCATACTGCCTGCAGGGTGATCGGGAGATCTCCCTTTCTGGAAGCGGAAGCAAAGAGATACATATCCATATCATACTGGTGCTGCAATACAGGGTCAGGCAGGGTTACGGACGATTGGTTCCAATAATCATCCCACCATCTTTTATGATCATTCCAGGTGCGGGCAAATGGTATTTTCAGTGCAGTTGCAGCGATCTCAGAAGCCTTTTGTTTCGCTGAATAAGGAGAGCCATCCGAAGAAATACTCCATGTCCCTTCTACGGAACGATCCGTAAGATGTTTCCAGCAAACTGTAATGTTGTAACTAAAGTGCCCCCATCCCCGCTGATAATAGCTTATTATATGATTCCCTTTTTTAATTGTTCCTTTTGGATATCCCAAGCGCGCGAGATCCTGACCTCCAACTACGGCATTACCCGATGCATCAAAATGAGTGGCCTGATAAGCCGGGGCATCCAACACAGGTGCAAAAAAGGTCAAATTTTCCGGTAAATGATCAAAGCGAAAATAACCGGCATTTTCTTTTGCTGAAATAAAGATCGTTGCCGACGTTCCGTTTTCCCATTGGATAAAACAAGTGGCTGTGTGAATATTTAAATCAACGGATTTTATTTTTCCAAAATCAGCTGTGGGAAATTCTAAGGCGCCAGCAGGGATCTTAGTAGGGGCAGCATCGTGATCATAAGGATAATCCACCAGTTTATGAACGGGTTCATAATCTTTGCCGATCACATGTTCATAAATCCAATGATACGAAAAATCCCGGCTGTCAAATTCTTTTACAGATCTCAAATCCCACAGATCGGCCCTGTCCAGTGCTACACGGAGATGATTATCTTTTTCATATACCAAAGCGCCAAGCATGCCATCGCCTAATGGAACAGCCTCATACCACTTCAACGGCAAAGAAGTAAAATGAAGTCCCTGCGCAACCGGCGGAAGAGGCTGAGCTAATAAAATACATGGAAAAGAAAAAAGAAGAAGGATCAGGGAAATGAAGGATTTCTTATAAAAATAAATATTCGTCTTTTGCATGAGAGAATTCTTTAGAGTACAAATATAATCAATACCTCTCTTTATCTCAGGACATATTACGGGTCTGAGAGAGCATCCCGTTTGGCCAAAGGATTAAACATTTAACAATATCCGGCGGCACTTTCCTTGCAAATAGCGTGCTGGTCGTCAGCAGAGGTGAAAATATTCATCAGCCATTTTTTGGACCTGGGTGCCGATAGCCAATGAGGCGGTGGCAGCAGGGGAAGGTGCATTAAGGATATGGATGGCGTTCCCGTTATGTTCGATCTTGAAGTCATCTATCATTTTCCCCTCTTCCGCCAGAAGCATAGCCCTCACGCCTGCCCTTCCCGGTGTAATATCCTCCATCCCTAAACTGGGAATAAGCCTCTGAAGACGGCGAAGGAATAATTTTTTGGAAAATGCTCTCCGGTATTCGTCCAATCCAAAACGCCAGTTTTTATAGAAAAATTTCCATGTCCCCGAAAAGGAAAATGCATCAGCTGTATCTCTCAGAGAAAAATCCGTTTTAGCATAACCCTCTCTTTTAAATACAAAAACCGCATTGGGTCCACATTCCGTATCTCCATTGATCATACGTGTAAAATGCACGCCTAAAAATGGATATATGGGGTTAGGCACAGGGTAAATAAGATTCTTTACTTTATGTTTTGCCTGCGGAGTGAGCTCATAATAATCGCCCCGGAAGCCTACAATTGCAGCATCTGTTTTAGCTCCTTCTTTCCTGGCAATCCGGTCAGATTGCAATCCGCCGCATGTAACTATATACTTCGTATTAAAAGCACCCTGATTAGTAATTACAACGGTATAATCAGTATGTTTCTCAAAACCTGTAACTTTGTGGTTTGTCAATACCCTGCTTCCATCAAATTGGCAACTAATCAATTCGGCATACTTCCTGGCCACCTCTGCATAATCAATAATGCCCGTACAGGGAACCCAGATCCCAGCAATGCCACTGCAGTAAGGTTCAATTTCTTTAATCCGATCAGTGTGGATGAGTTCAATACCCTCTACCCCATTTTGTTGGCCATGATTGAAGACTTTCTGCATGTGCGCCAACTCGGACTCTTCTGTTGCGACGATCACCTTTCCGCAAATATCATGTTTAATGCCGTTTGCTTTGGCAAAA
The DNA here is from genome assembly GCA_004322015.1 of Chitinophagaceae bacterium. Lineage (GTDB taxonomy): Bacteria > Bacteroidota > Bacteroidia > Chitinophagales > Chitinophagaceae > FW021-bin31. Next base: position 84,202 of record SCQT01000032.1, on the reverse strand, counting down.
GCAACCAGTTCTCTTCTTCCTTCCACACAATTACGTGCACGGTAAGACCCCGGTTTATAATAAATACCGGAATGAATGACGCCCGAATTATGCCCTGTTTGATGAGCCGCCACCTCCGGTTCTTTTTCTAATACCAGAATCTTTTTGTTTGGATATTTCAGGTTTATTTTATAAGCGGAGGCCAGCCCCACGATTCCGCCGCCCACTATTATCACATCGTACTCGATATCTGCCATTTCATTTGCTAAAATTAAATGAATGCAAAGGTAGGGATTGTATTACAAAATCCAACGATAACGGGCTGCTGTTGCTTGTTATCTTTTATTTCTATGTTTCTTTGTTATCAGGTTTAATTTTGAAAGTATTATCTATCAAATCAACTGTTGTTGTACAGCCCATTTTGTTGTACTTTTTCCAATTTCTTGATCCGTTGTGCATGCGATGTTTCATTTTGTATTAGAATATAATGATGATGAACATTTCGATAAAGCGGACTCATTCTCAGATATGATATCGTCAGCGATAAATGGCATGGCAACGGAGAAGGAGGAACTTATCATGCCAGCGCCCGAGGTGTGGTCTTCTCTCCTTTTATTAAAATAATAAGTGGATTCTTTCTAATGATATTTCTTCTTCAATGTATTTAGTGCTTCCTGGAAATTATCTGTTGTTTGTTTGGCAGGTGCAGGTTTCATTTTATGCTTCTTCCCATTCCCTGACGGCGCAGGCTCCGTTTGCTTAATAGAAAGACTTATCCTTTTACGGGAAACATCTACCTCCAGCACTATTACTTTTACCTGCTGATTGAGCTTTAAGACTTCCGAAGGATCGCTGATATAACGGTGGGATATTTCCGAAATGTGTACCAATCCATCCTGCTTTACGCCAATATCCACAAACGCTCCAAAGCGGGTCAGGTTGGTGACAATACCCGGAATAATGATGCCAGGTTGCACGTCTCCAATCGAATAAACCGGAGCAAATTCAAAAAGCTGCACCTCAGAACGCGGATCAAGACCGGGCTTTTTTAGCTCTTTCAAAATATCATCAATAGTATGTCTGCCGAATGATCCATTAATATAGGCCGATGGAGATATCCTACTTATTAACTTTTCATTCCCCATAAGCTCATTTACTTCCACTCCAATCCCTTCGGCCATTTTATCCACTAAAGAATACGTCTCAGGATGAACACCGCTCGCGTCTAACGGATTATTCCCGTCTTTTATTCTAAGGAATCCCGCACACTGCTCATAAGCCGAAATGCCTAACCTTTCCACTTTCATCAGCTCGGTCCGCGAGCGGAAGCTCCCATGCTCATTCCTGTAACGCACAATATTTTCCGCCAGTGAAGGGCCAATGCCGCTGACGTATTGCAGCAGATGTTTTCCGGCAGTATTCAGGTTGACACCCACTGCGTTGACACAATGCGCTACCGTCTGATCCAATTTTAATTTCAAACTCGATTGATTTACATCATGCTGATATTGCCCTACCCCTATGCTTTTAGGATCTATCTTGACCAGTTCAGCCAACGGATCCATTAATCGCCTGCCGATACTGACGGCGCCCCGAACCGTAATATCCTGATCCGGAAATTCTTCCCTGGCCGTTTCGGAAGCGGAATATACAGAGGCGCCATCTTCATTCACTAAAAATACAGGAATGCCTGTCTGCAATGATTTAATAAATTGTTCTGTCTCCCTACCGGCAGTGCCATCGCCAATAGCAAAACTTTTTGTATTATATTTATTTACCAGGCTGCGAATAATATGTTCCGCCTCCTGTAAACGGTGATTCTTTTCATGGACATAGATAAGGGCTGTTTCCAGCAACTTTCCATTTGCATCCAGAACAACTACTTTGCATCCCGTGCGATAACCGGGGTCAATGGCAATCAGGCTTTTTTCACCCAATGGAGCAGACAGCAATAATTGTTTAAGGTTTTCGGCAAATACATCAATAGCTTCTTCATCCGCCTTAATCTTCAACGCCGTCCTGAATTCATTTTCCAATGCCGGTTGCAATAATCTGCGATAAGATTCCTTACCTGCTTTTTCTACCTGCTGAGATGCATCCGAATGACCCTCTACAAACCTCTTGTTTATCAGCAGCAAAGCGGTTTCTTCCTCCGGTTGAATAGTCAGTCGCAAAATACCTTCTGTAAAACCGCGCAATACTGCCAGCATCCTGTGTGAAGGGATTTTAGTAATAGGCTCAGAAAAATCGAAATAATCTTTGTACTTAATCCCTTCCTCTTCCTTCCCAGTCAATACACTGGTGATCACTTTACCTTCTTTCTCAAACAAATGACGCATTTGTCCGCGAAGTTCTGCATCTTCTGAAATCCGTTCGGCAACAATATCCCTCGCTCCCTGTATCACAACAGAAATATCTTCTAAATCAACCGAAAGGAATTCTTTCGCACGCTCTTCAGGTGAGCTTTCTTCTTGTTTTAATATCCATTCTGCCAGGGGCGCCAATCCAAGGTCGCGTGCTTTTTGTGCACGTGTTTTCCGTTTTGGCTTGTAGGGTAAATAAATATCTTCTAATTCATTTAATGAAGAAGCTGCATGGAGTTTTTCCTGCAGTTCTTCTGTCATTTTATCCTGTTCCGAGATTGTCTTCTCAATAAATGCCTTACGCTCGCTAAACTCTCTTTGAAACTGAGCTTCTTCCGCTATTTTTTGAATAGCCACTTCATCGAGCGCCCCGGTCATATCCTTACGATAGCGGGCGATAAAGGGAATAGTGGCCCCCTCCGAAAGCAATTTCAAAACAGCCAACACATCATTTTCTTTCAATGAAAGTTTTTTTGCAACCACCCCGGCAAAATCCATCATAAATCAATTTATTTTTTTAAACGAGAGCGAAGGTAGGAAAAACGTACAATCGTAAATCACTGATCAGGTTAGCAATGAAGCAACACAGCAATAAACCATAAAACCGTTCAGCAATCAAACCATTAGTTCATCCTCTGTTTCATAGCTTCATAAAGCGAAATGCCTGCCGCGACGGACACATTAAAAGAATCGAACTTCCCTGCCATTGGAATGCGAAATACAGTATCAGCCTTTTTTAAGAGGTCCGGATGAACGCCTTTATCTTCGGCGCCCAGGATGACGGCTACCGGTCTGTTAAAATCACATTCATGTAATAGTTTTCCCCCTCTCCCATCACTTGCCAACACATGTAACCCGTTTAAATGTAAAATTTCAACTGCCTTAGACAAGTTCTCTTCCCTGCAAATAAAAATATGCTCCAGGGCACCCGCAGAAGTTTTCATGGCTTCTTCATTCAAGGGAGCCACACCTTTTTCAGGAAGCACTATAGCCTGGGCCCCGCAACAGACTGCACTTCGCGCAATAGCGCCTATATTTCTTACATCCGTAATGCCATCCAACAGGAGGAACAAGGGAATTTCCCCTTTTTCCACAATAAATGAAATGACATCCTGTAAGTCATGATAAGTAACTATGGAAGCGATAGCAATACAGCCCTGATGATTGGCACGGCTCAGCTGATTTAACTTTTCTTCAGGAACAGCATTTACCGGAACACGATGTGCAAGGGCTAATTCCCGAATAGTGTGGATAATATCACCGCCTGCATTTCTTTGGATAAAAACCCTTTCGACAGGCTTACCTGATTTTAATGCTTCAATGACGGGCTGTCTTCCTATAATGAAGGATTGTCTTGATCTTTTAGCCTCTCCGCGCCCTTTATGGAAGGGGCGGTCAAATCTGTTACCGTGTGGTGTTTTTCCTGATTTCAAAGTAGTTTTGGCTCAAAGATAAAGAGTTTGAAGAAAAGAGAGAGATCGTAGAGTCACTAATTCGATCCTTTATTGTTAAACTGTAACTTTGATCAAAATTCACGAGACATGAATAAGGAACAGGTAATCATTAAATTATTTCTCCGCTTTGCTATTGCTGCAGGATTTTTGTCCGCAGTAGGTGACAGATTCGGCCTATGGCACTACCGCCTGGCATGGGGTAACTGGAATAATTTTGAAAAATATGTTTCCGTATTAAATCCCTGGGCACCTCAATTGCTTATCCCTGTTTTATCGCTTCTTTCAACTGTCGCGGAAATACTTTTTGCCCTTTGTTTATTGATTGGTTTCAAAACATCCTTATTTGCCAGGCTCAGCGGTTTATTGTTGTTAATCTTTGCTTTATCCATGACATTTACCACAGGAATAAAGACTGCATTCGATGCATCTGTCTTCACAGCTTCCGCCGGCGCATTCTCATTAGGGTTAATTCAGGAAAAATGGCTCGAAATAGACAGCCTGATCATGTGAAAGAAGAAACAGCATGCACTTATGTCAACACCGTAATGACCGGATCGAAAGCCCCTGGGCAAATCAATACCTCTGATCCCGGCGGCATAGCAGCTTGTTCATCTTCTCCTACCACTAACTTTAAAATATGTTGTCCTGTCAGGATTTCAGCAATATAAACGACGCCTGTTCTCTGTATCTTTAGCACTTCGCCCCGTAACGGGACCCTTCGGTCCGTTTTGATATCTCCGAAGATTTCTTCGGGACTGCCTTCTCTTGAAATCTTTCCTTTATCAATCACCATGACCCTTTGGGCCAGACTGAATATATCGCCCATGTCATGTGTAACTAAAATAGTAGTCAATTCACATTCCTGATGGAACTGTTGCAGTTCAAGTCTCAGATGGTTACGCATTTCTGCATCAATGGCCGCGAAAGGTTCGTCCAATAATAATAAGGCTGGCTTTCTCGCCAGCGCCCTGATAATGGAAACCCTTTGCCGTTGCCCACCTGATAAAGTTTCGGGTCTGCGACTTGCAAATGAATCCATCCCTGCCATCTGAAGCAAACGGATCAAAAAGCTGTGATCATGCTGTTTGCCGGCGGCATATTCCAGATTTTCCAACACAGTCATATTGGGAAAAAGCGCTCCTTCCTGAAACACAAAACCTATCTCACGCTTTTGCACGGGGAGATTGATTTTATTTTCTGTGTCTAACCAAACTTCACGGTTCACTGTAATAGTACCTTTTTCCGGCTTCATTAATCCGGCTATTATTCGAAGCAAACTTGTTTTCCCTGCTCCTGATTTCCCCGAAACGACTACAAACTCTTTTTCCCGTATATGAGCATCTACCGAAAGGACATCTATGCCTTCAGCAATGTGCAATCTTTTCCGGATAGAAATGTCAATCATGAGGGTAAACCTGCTTTAAAAAATCTTTTATTCCAGCTATATGCCAGTAATAAGATAAAGAATGACACCAAAAGTAAGATAATTGAATAAATATGTGCCGCATGATAGTTCAGGGATTCTACCTCATCGTACACAGCAATAGAAGCTACTTTCGTTTTCCCCGGTATATTGCCTCCAATCATTAACACCACCCCAAATTCTCCGATAGTATGGGCAAAAGTCAATACGATTCCCGTCAGTATTGAGGGCTTGATATTGGGAAGTATTACTTTGAAAAGTGTTTTCACCCTTCCTTTCCCTAAGGTATAAGAGGCCTCTTTATACTCCTTTGGTACTCCCTGGAGTCCGGCCTGTAACGGATGAATCATAAATGGAAGACTGTATATCACAGAACCTGCCACCAGTCCGGGGAAGGAAAAGACCAATCTGATATCGAAATGATTTTGCAGAAACTCCCCCACGAAGTTATTCGGACTGAAAGCGATCAGCAGGTAAAATCCCAATACCGTAGGCGGCAATACCAATGGCAGGCTGATAACAGCTTCTGCCACTGATTTAAAACGAAATGAACGAAATGCCAATAAGGAAGAAAGTGGAATTCCTATAATCAGTAGGAATATGGTTGTAATGATCGCCAACTGCAGGCTGAGCCAAAGTGGTTGATAATCGAAAATCATTTAACCCGGAGTTTTAATTAGAATAATATCGGTCGCTTTCACCAGGCCGGTTACCTGATCACCTACCTTTAACTGCAACCTGTCCGCAGATCCGGTGGTAATGACGGAAACTATAGAAGTTTGATTAAAGTCAAGAATAATTTTTGTCAGTAGTTTGCTCTTTTCTATTTTTATTATTTCTCCGTCAAAACAGTTCCGGATACTGAATCCACCGGATATACTTTTCCCGATAGACATAGCAGTCTCCTTAAAGGCAACAATCACCGGATCTTCCGGTTTTAAAGAAAAGGAAGTATGTGTGGCTTCCACCATCATGGAGGAAATAGGGATTCCCAAAGCCTGAATCGTTATCAGGGAAATGCCCTCATCACTTTCTATGGCCGAGATTTTACCTTCTATTTTATTCATTTGATTCTATATCCGAAAGATTTAAAAATAGCTCTCCCTTCATTGCTGAAAAGGAAATGATAAAATGCGCTTGCTGCTTGAAGGCCGTCACTTCTGGCATGTTTTAATATCACCACTCCCTGTGCAATGGGCTGATACAGATCTTCGGGAACTTCTATCCATTTTCCCTTATTTTTTAATGCAGGGCTTTCCACAACCGATTTCCCGGTAAAGGCAATATCTGCCGCGCCGCTTAATAAATACTGATTGACCTGGGCAATACTTTCCCCATATACAAATTTATTTTCCACTGAATTAAATATCCCTCTTTTTTTTAAGGCTTCCGTGGCCGCCCTCCCATAAGGCGCAGTAACAGGGTTCGCAATAGCAATCGTTTTTATAAAGGGTTGATTTAATATTTGAATACCGCTATTTAAATTATTTCTTTTTATCGTCCACAACACGAGTTTTCCAAAAGCATATATCCTCGGACTGCCCATGGTGTTACCCTCTTTATACAACGCATCAGGGTACTTCATGTCGGCAGACATAAAGATATCGTAAGGAGCGCCTTGCTCGATCTGCGCGGTTAATTTTCCGGAAGAGCCAACTATAATCTCAATGGGTACCCGATCTGTTTTCTCAAAAGATTTCTTCAGCGCGGCAGCGACAAACTGGGCATCAGCAGCTACGGCGATACGCAATATCTGACCAAATGACAAAGCGGGTAATGACAACAAGAAAATGCCGGTAAAAAAGACTAAGATTATACTATCCCTTTTCATTTCAAGGGCTAAACTACACAAAAAAGATCAGGGAAACCATTGGGCATGGTTTTTATTTTGAATATTTCTGCGAACCAAATTATTCTGTCAGCATTAATTTCATTCTCAGCAGAGCTGCCACGGTTAGGGAATCCGTTATTTCTCCGCGACAAAGCATCTCATAGGCATTGGCAAAAGAAAGCTTCCTGATCATCAGGTCTTCTGTATCCTCCGGCATTGCCTGATGCTGGCTTAATTGGGTAGCCAGATAAATAATCCCGAATTCGTCAGACACAGAATTAGATAAATGCATTTCTAAAAGTTTTTCCCACTTTTCCGCTTTTAAGCCCGTCTCTTCCAAAAGCTCACGCCTGGCCGATTCTAAAGGATCAATACCCAGCGGGCCGCCTCCCTCCGGAATTTCCCAGCTATATTGATCCAAGGGAAAGCGAAATTGTCCAACTAAATAAATATTATTCTCACTGTCCAAAGCCACAATGCCGATAGCCAGATTTTTGAAATGCACTTTGCCGTATATACCCTTCCCTCCTTTAGGATTCAGCACATCATATTCAACTACTGTGATCCAGGAGTTATCATACTTTACTTCCTGTTCTAAAATGACCCAGGGACTTTTTTCTTTATCTGTCATGAGATAAAGATAGAAGATTTTATTTAACTATGGCTAACAGGGAAATACCGGCATAGATAAGTATAATAAATTTCAATAATTCTAATCCCGGATACCAGATATGAAGAGTGGATGAGCCTAATTTCTGCCCTTTAATCTTTGCAACGGCACGTTTATCCATGGCAGGAAGCAAAAAGATAGTTTGGATCAGCATGATCAGGGAAAGAATGAAATATGCTAAAGCATCTTTTGGTAAAGGTGAGGGCTTTGCTAAAATATACCCCCCCCACAAGATAATCAGATAAACCCATTCTATCCGGTTTAATGTCCTGAAGATTAACCTTCCGATACTTAATCCGGTAGCCACCTGTACTCCTTCCGCCCTGAATTTTAACCAGGACTCCATAAAGCTGATTGCGCCCATAAACCCTGCCCACAGGAAGCAGACAATAATCATCACTACAATATACGAATGCATGATATAAAAGATAAAAGTTGTGAAGTTTTAAGATTGTAAAGTTATTGCTTTATGGTTATATTGCTTTATAGTTATGTTGCGTCATTGCCGGGAAGTGCGAATTGAGAATTGTGGATTGAATATTAAAACTCTATTCAGGATCCACTGTATGTCTTATCCATTCAAGATTCAACGTCATTTAATTAAGGAATTTAAGATTTAAGATTAACGATTTTTGATCCGAAAGATCGGATTCAGAAGTGCTCACCGGATCGAAAATCTTAATCCGAACCTTCGGATCGTTAATCGGTGTTCTTAAATCAAACTGAAATAGAAAATTCGTTATCTAAACGACATTGATTCACGATCCCCCTTCAAAACACCGGACTGCCCCCTTCCTGTCTTATGGCCTTTAACTTGATCTGAAAAACTTTCGCCATTCTTTCAGCACGGGTATATGCCTCATCTGCCACCGGTCCATTAAAATCTTTTTTGAGGGTTTCCTTCCACAACTGAAGCCACCTTTGAAAATGCTCTCCAAAAACAGGCAGCGCAGCATGCTTCATGAAAGGATTCCCGAAATAGGTCTTATCTTCCTCTAAAAGCACTGTTTGCCAGAAACGGTACATGATATCTAAATGCCTGTCCCAATGATTGCCTATTTTTTCATCAAAGATGGGACCTATTAATTCATCCTTGCGCACCCGGCCATAAAACCCATCCACTAAATATTTGATATCTTCCAGTGTTTCTATATCCTTCATGATGAATGAACTTTTGAATCCTGCTGTTTTCTGATCCTGTTCAAAAAAGTATAGTGTGCAAAGGTACGAACAATACGGAGTATTTGACCGCGGTTAAGCAACTGAGCGTTGGTCTTTTGCCGGGGTGATTCTGAAAAAGACTTTCATTCCGGATAATTTTCATTTTTTACGAAAACTTTTTCCTCTCCCAGCTTTTTCCCTAATTGCTGCACAGTTTGATCTTCCATCATGTTTTTTATTTGTTCTCTGATTCCCTTATATTGCTGATGCAGAGGGCAGGGATGGTCTTCCGAACATTCTTTTAATCCCAAGGCGCATGCCTTAAATATCTCGGGCCCGTCAATGGCTTCAACTACTCTGCTGAGCCGTATTTCGGGGGCATTGGGTGCGATATAAAAACCTCCGTTGGGACCTTTTACCGAAGAAATAATCTTTTGCTTTGCCAAAACCTGAAGCAACTTTCCGGTAAAATGCCTCGGAGTACCAATTGCCCCGGCAACCTTCTCTATACTTATCTTGTTCCCATCCTGCGTATTCTTATAAATATATAATACCGCACGAATAGAATATTCACATGATTTGGAAAACATAGGATCAGGATATCTTCTTGCCGATCTTAATCTCCCATATCTCGGGGCCGCTCTTCAAATAATCCCAGGTAAAAATATTCCCTCTGTCATTGATCAATGCATAATACAATGGCTTAGGATCATGATCGTTGTGAATAATGAAGGCTTCTCCTTCCTTTAAGGCATCGAAATGCTCATAGATAGTAGAGTGCTTGTACCATGGTTCAATTACGGTTACATCCAATACGGGTACTTCAGACATGATGATTTGTTTTAAGGTGATAAAATGATCCGGCAAAGATATAATAAAAAGATAAAAGGATATAATTATACTTATTATTCTCTTTTTGTCAGATAATTAAAGGGCTACCTTTACCATCAAATTGTCCGGAAGCATTCTTCATTTAGTGATTTTTTAATACAATGATGATCAGGCTGTTAGCATTTGGGATTGTAAAAGATTTTTTCCATGGGAGCGCTCTCGACATAGAGTTACCGAAAAATCCGACTGTGGATATTTTAAAGAAAGAACTGAATTCGCTGTATCCTGAAATGCAAAAATTAGCTTCTTATATGATTGCGGTGAACAATAATTATGCATCGGATGGAGATATTATTTATCCGGGGGATGAAATAGCCATCATTCCGCCGGTAAGTGGGGGGTAAACGGTTTTGAGTGTAAAGTTTGATGTGTAAGGTTAAAAATTCTGATGAAAAAATTTGAATATAAGATTTTGCAGTTTCAGCTTGAAAAGGGCCGTATGAAAATTCCCGGATATAATCCGGAAGAATTAGAAAAAAAGTTGAATCAATTGGGGGACGAAGGTTGGGAATTGGTCGCACAGCTTCCAAGAACCTCTGTGGCAGCAGAATATTCTACTGTATTCGTCTTTAAAAGAGAAAAATAATTGTCAGCACAAAATGACCGACGTTCAACTATCATCTGAACCATTAGACATTTCTTCCTGCATTGAAAAAGCCACAGATCCGACCTGCGGTGGAATGAATGTTTTTATCGGGACAATTAGAAACAAAACACAAAACCGAAAAGTGATTCGCTTGGAATATGAATCTTACATTCCTATGGCAATCAAAGAAATGCATAAAATAGCCGATGACATTTTTCAAAAATGGGACGTGAAAAACATCGTCATTCATCATCGTACCGGTATTTTAAAAACCGGTGATACAGCCGTTGTCATTGTGGTTTCTGCCCCTCATCGTGAAGCGGCCTTTGAAGCCTGCCGTTATGCCATTGATACCTTAAAGCAAACGGTTCCCATCTGGAAAAAAGAAGTGTTTGAAGACGGGGAAGTGTGGGTGTCGGCGCATGCGTAAATAAAAAAGTTAATGATTTTAATTTTGCCTAAAGCAAAACTCTTTTCAAGTTTTCTATTCCGCCTTTCAAAGAATAAGCCTTTCCGCCCGGGAAATATTTTTTGAAGATGTTAACCGCTCTCTCACTTCTTTCGCCCCGGGCACAATAAAAAACAACCGTTTTTGAAGAATCAACAAATGAAATCTGCTCTTCCAATTTTATCAAAGGAATATTTTTACCACCAATATTAAAATAATGATTTTCCTCCTCAGTGCGCACATCAATCAATTCATACATTCCGCCTTCCAATTCAGAATAAGTAATAACAGGAACAGAGGGCGTTAAAGTCGTGATTTTCGTATGGGTAATTTTTCCCAATTGAATAATTCGCGTTTCTCCGCTTTGCACATTCATCATCCACAATTTCCCTGTTAATAAATTCTTATCATGAATAAAATATTTAATCGCTTCATTCGCCTGCATGCATCCGACAATACCGGCTAATGTGGGCAGGACACCTCCGTCCGCACAATTCGGGACTTGCGCATTTTCTACATCGGGAAACACATCGTGATAGTTGGGAGAATAGGTGCCGGCGCTGCCTCTCACATTCCACACCGCCACCTGTCCTTCATATTGATAAATAGCTCCGTAAATCAGGGGTTTCCCCGCAAGCACACAGGCATCATTAATTAAACATTTTGTTTCAAAATTATCGGCGCCTTCCATGATCAGATCGTAACCTGAGATCAATTCCATCACATTGTCTGAAGTTACACGCAGATCGTAAGGGATGATCCTGATTGATGGGTTTTGTGCGTGTAATCTTTTACATAGAATATCCACCTTCTTTTTTCCGGTATCATCAGGGTTAAATAAAACCTGGCGATGGAGGTTTTTAACAGAAATAGTATCATCATCTGCCATTCCGATGGTGCCTATTCCAGCGGCTGTCAAATATTGTGTGGCCGGGCATCCCAAGCCTCCGGCGCCTATTACCAGCACTCGTGCACTTCGCAACAGTTCTTGCCCCCATTCTCCGAAACCGGGCAACGCAATCTGGCAATGGTACCGTTCAAAAGGATTGTCCATAATCAAATTTATTATCTTTTTCTTTCACCCAAGTTTTCATATTTGCCGCAAGGTGAAATTTGAAGAAATGAAACATTTCTTCAAAAATAGAAAATCCACCGTAAAATATTCATTTACGATGGATTAATCCTGCTTTTGGTGATCCGGATGCGATTCGAACGCATGACCCTCAGCTTAGAAGGCTGATGCTCTATCCAGCTGAGCTACCGGACCATTGTTGCTTTATCCACTCTTTACCTATGCCGCTTTTTAAATATTTCTCTCTTGCTCTCGCTTCCATTCTCGAAGGGCATTCCTCGTAAAATAATAAACTCCAGGGTAAATATCCCTTGGTAGATTTCGTTTTACCGGAATTATGCTCCTTCACCCGCCTTTCAACATTATCCGTCATCCCCACATAAAAACGATAATGATTCTCACTTTTTAGCACGTATACATAATACCGTTTTTGCTCGTTGTCTGCCATATTCCCGAATCCCTTTGGACTTTCTTCCTGGACCAGTTCCGCTTAGAAGGCTGATGCTCCCTGCCTGCCGGCAGGTATCCAGCTAAGCTACCGGACCGGATAATTAGGTAAAATCTTTTAGTTTTACAGCTTGCAAAAGTAATCGATATTTTTTTAAACCCTGCATTTATCCCTTTAAATGATGGAAGTACAAATCGAAAAAAGTTGGAAAACTGTATTACAAGATGAATTTGAAAAGCCTTATTTTTCAATCATTGTACAAACTTTAAAACAAGAGAAGGCTAAAGGAGTAACTATTTACCCTCCCGGAAAGCTGATTTTTAATGCTTTTAATAAAACGCCGTTTGAAAAGGTAAAATGCGTCATTCTTGGTCAGGATCCGTATCACGGAGAGGGACAGGCACATGGGTTATGTTTTTCAGTGAGCGATGGAGTAAAGCCTCCGCCTTCTTTGGTTAATATTTTTAAGGAATTGCAGGATGATCTGGGATTACCGGTTCCTCATTCGGGTAATTTGGAGAAATGGGCGGATCATGGCGTTTTGCTGCTCAATGCCATCCTGACTGTTCGTGCACATGAGCCGGCATCTCACAGCAAAATAGGCTGGGAACAATTCACGGATGCTGTCATCCGCAGGATATCGGAAGAAAAAGCAGGGATAATATTTTTACTATGGGGGAATTTTGCCCGGAATAAGAAGTACCTGATTGACTCCGATAAACATTTTGTGTTAGAAGCAGCACATCCCTCCCCATTCTCTGCCAATAACGGATTTTTCGGCTGCCATCATTTTTCCAGGGCCAATGAATTGCTTAAAAAGCAAAATAAATTACCCATTGACTGGCGTTTGGAATAAATTTTGAGAACTGCTATCATGTTTTATATCTCACCAGAACAGCAGTTAATGCTTTGCAGGTTTCTTGGCCTTATGGAAAACCCGGTATCAAATATGTAACATGATAAAATCATGATCTATGAAATTAAGAAAAGATGTTATTAACCTTCCCGTCGAAGGCAAACGTACCTGGCTCAAAAGTATAGGTATGGCCATTGCGGGCATTATCTGTATTATTTACTTGTTGAATCCTGATGCCGGCGTGCTGGAGCTTATTCCGGATAATATCCCTATTATCGGGAACCTGGATGAAGTGGCTGCTACCATTTTATTGTTGAAGGTGCTGAAATATTTCCGCTGGGATATTTTCGGTTTATTTGGTACCGTTTCCTCAAAAAAACAAAATGAGCGAAATAAACCTGAAACATTGGAACAATGAAATATTGGAACAATTATTTCTTCCCTCCCAGCATCGGCACAAAGGAGAAATTATCATACACTTCATTTTCATAATGATCATCTCCTTTTTTGACAATTCGGAACATCCGCTGACCTTCTCTTCCGCCTACAGGTACCACCATATATCCGCCAATCTTCAATTGCTGCAGTAACTTTTCAGGAATATAAGGCGCCGCAGCGGTGACAATCACTTTATCAAAAGGCGCATACGTGGGCAATCCTTCATAACCATCTCCGTAAAAGGATTTAATGGCAGGATAATTGGATTTAAAAAAGAAGGTCTTGAAAGAATCATATAGTTTCTTTTGCCGCTCTATGGTAAAGACCCGTGCACCCATTTCAGCTAAAATACAAGCCTGATAGCCGCTTCCTGTACCTATTTCCAGCACTTTATCAAAAGCTTTGATTTCCAGCAGTTGGGTCTGGTAAGCAACTGTATAAGGTTGTGAAATAGTTTGTCCTTCCCCAATCGGGAAAGCTCTGTCCTGATAAGCAAGATCATCGAAAGCCGTATCCATAAAGAAATGACGGGGAACCTTTTCTATGGCGTTCAATACATTCTCATCGCTGATGCCTTTTTCCCTGAGTGTTTCCACTAACTTGCTTCTCATTCCTTTATGCCGCCAGGTATCTTCAAAATTTCGCATGCCGCAAAAATAATCAGGAAAGTACATTATTTTTATGATGCATTTGCATTTCTTTGTAATATATTTATCCCAAAAAATAGGAGATCATGGAAAACACCTGGAAACAACAAGTAGAGCAATGGCTTACAGGACCTTATGATGAAGACACAAAAAATCAAATCCGTCAATTACAGAAAGATAACCCTCAGGCGCTGGAAGAAGCGTTTTATACCACACTGGAATTTGGCACCGGTGGATTACGTGGCATCATGGGCGTAGGAACGAACAGAATCAATCAATATACGGTGGGAACTGCCACGCAGGGCTTTGCCAATTATTTAAAGAGATCAGTTGACGAAGAGATCCGCGTGGTGATAGCGCATGATTGCAGGAATAACAGTCAAAACTTTGCTGAAATAACTGCTAACATAATGGCCGCCAACGGCATTAAAGTATTCTTGTTTGAAGCTTTGCGGCCAACACCCGAGCTTTCATTTACCATACGCAGATTAAAAGCACACGGAGGCGTGGTTTGCACCGCTTCTCATAATCCCAGGGAATATAACGGCTATAAAGCTTACTGGAATGACGGCGGTCAATTAGTTCCCCCGCATGACAAGAATGTGATCACGGAAGTGAATAAGATCAGTTCCATCACTGAAATAAAATGGAATGGAAATGAAGAGAATATCACACTTTTAGGGAAAGATGCGGATGAAGCCTATTTAAATGCTGTCCAAAAGCTTTCAGTAAATCCGGATATCATTCAAAAGCAGCATGATCTGAAGATCGTTTATACTTCCATTCACGGAACAGGTATTGTATTGGTACCTGAGATACTGAAGCGTTTTGGGTTTACCAATGTAAATATTGTGCAGGAACAAGCCAAGCCGGATGGTAATTTTCCTACAGTCGTTTATCCTAATCCTGAAGAAGCCGAAGCTATGAGCCTTGGGTTAAAGCTGGCAGAAAAGATCCATGCGGACTTATTAACAGGCACGGACCCGGACAGTGACCGCGTAGCTGTCGGCGTTAAAGATAATCATGGTAAATGGGTGTTGCTGAATGGAAACCAGACAGGTGTTATATTGTTCAATTATTTAGTGAGCGCAAGAAAGGCAAAAGGGTTAAATAAACCGAATGATTTCATCTGTAAGACTATTGTCACCAGCGACCTGATAGATGTGTTTGCGGAAAAACAGGGGATCATCTGCCTGAATGTATTGACCGGCTTTAAATGGATCGCAGAAAAGATAAGAGAAAATGAAGACAGGCTCAACTTTATTTGCGGTGGAGAAGAATCGTATGGATACATGATCGGTGATCAGACCAGGGATAAAGATGCGATATCTGCAGTGGCCCTGATTTGTGAAATGGCAGCCGTTGCCAAAAATAAGGGTAAAACACTCTTTGATGAACTGACGGATATTTATATACAATACGGATTCTATAAAGAAAGGTTGGTTTCCATTACGAAAAAAGGTATGCATGGTGGGGAAGAAATAGCAGCCATGATGCAAAAATTCAGGGAGCACCCGCCCAAGTCTATCAATGGTTCTGATGTCATAGAACTCTTAGATTATAAAACGGGCAAAGCTAAAGATCTGAGGACAGATGAAACGGCAGATATTACTTTGCCTTCTTCTAATGTGTTGCAGTTTAAATTAGCAGACGGCAGTAAAATTTCTGCCCGTCCGTCCGGAACGGAGCCGAAAATAAAATTTTATTTCAGTGTGAATGCTCCGCTGAAAAGCAAGGATGATTTCGATAAAGTGAATCACCTGTTGAATGGGAAAATAGATGCTATTATCAGAGAAATGGGGCTGAGTTAATTTTTTGTTGGAATAGTAAACCAAACTCATTCTTTGCGGATATAAAGATTCCCTGAGCCGGTACATCCTGACAGGGAGATTCTTTTATTCCGCTGCAAATACTCCTGCTTCAACCGCCTGCCTCGGTTCACCCCCACCGGCAAAATACCGCCGCCAATAAGGATCGGTGAGGTCGCATATCATCACACCGGATGAAACAGAGGCGTTGACGAATTTATTGTTCTGCAGATAAATACCCACATGATTGATGTGGCGGCTGTGAATACGGAAAAAGACCAGATCGCCTTCCTGCAGCCTGCTGATATGCCTTACTTTTTTTGAATCTTCATATTGTTCACGGGCTGTCCTTGGAATGGTAGTAATACCGAAAACAGTCGCATACAGGATCTGTGCAAAAGCCGAACAATCAATGCCGCTGCGGGAATCGCCTCCCAAAAGATAAGGAGTGCCATACCAGGAATCTATAAAATTATACAGGGAAGAATCATCCATATCGGCGGCAGGTATATCCAGCATCTGGGCATATTTTTGCACAATAGATGCAGTGTTTGAAGATTCAATGGCAGGGGTCAGAGAAGACGAATCCGGCACACAGTTATACCCTTTTACTTTTTGAGTTGACACATGCCCATTGCGTTTAATGGCAATATCATTAATGAAGGTGATCTTATCTGAATTCTTAGTTGGATGAGACACAGATGCCTGCCGGGAAGTGGTTTGAGTACTTTTCAGCATGGAACAGGCGGGCAGCAAAGATACTGCCAAAAAAAAGAAGAAAAGGTTACGACATACCTTCATGACTATACTTCACAGGATGAATAAGCGACAAATATAATAAAGAATGATTTGATTTTCAATCATTCAAACCATTTTTTTTCTTAAACGTATAATTTGTGTAAAAATTTTGTACTCAAACTTTTTTTATTTTAGGAAAATCGCCTTGTTTTGTAACCATACTGAAAGTACATATTATCATGCCGGATTTTTCACATCTTCATGTACATACCCAATACTCCCTGCTGGATGGCGCCGCAGATATAAGCAAGCTGTACCAAAAAGCGATGAAGGACGGAATGCATGCTCTCGCCATCACCGACCACGGCAATATGTTTGGTGTGTTCAATTTTGTGGCGGAAGCGTATAAGCATAAGCTGAATCCTGCAGATAAAAATGATAAGCGACTGAAAGTAAAGCCTATCATAGGCTGTGAGTTTTATATCACAGAAGACAGGCATATTCATCAGTTTACGAGAGATAAGAAGGACAGACGTTATCACCAGATCCTGTTGGCAAAAAATGAAACCGGCTATAAAAACCTGACCAAGCTTTGCTCGCTGGGATTTATAGAAGGTATGTATGGAAAATATCCGCGTATAGACAAAGAACTAATTCTGCAATATCATAAAGGATTGATCGCCACGACATGTTGCATTGGCGCCGAAGTGCCCCAGACTATTTTACAAAAAGGCGCACAGGCAGGAGAAGAAATCTTTAAATGGTGGCTGGATATTTTCGGTGAAGATTATTATATCGAATTGCAAAGGCATAAGATCAAAGAGCAGGATCAGGTCAATGAAGCGCTTCTCAAATTTGCAAAAAAATATGAAGTAAAGACGATATCTACCAATGATTCTCATTATGTGGAGAAGGATGATGCGAATGCGCATGACATTCTTCTATGTATTAATACGGGTGATTTGAAAACAACGCCTATCTCTACAGATGAAGAAGGCGGCAAAGGCTATCGTTTCGGTTTTCCCAACAATGAATTTTATTTTAAGACAAAAAATGAAATGGGAAAATTATTCGCGGATGTACCGGCTTCATTGGACAATACCAGCGAAATTGTGGACAAAGTGGAGTTGCTGGATTTGAAGAGGCAAATCCTCTTGCCTAATTTTCCCATTCCTCCGGAATTTCTGACACAGGAGCAATATCTGCGGCATCTGGCTTTCGAGGGCGCCAAAAAACGTTATACCGATATCACACCGGAAGTGGAAGAACGGCTGAATTTCGAATTAGATACTATTGAAACAATGGGCTTCGCGGGATATTTTCTCATTGTAATGGATTTCATCCAGGCAGCCCGCAAGCTGGATGTGTTCGTAGGTCCGGGACGCGGTTCGGCAGCGGGTTCGGTAGTGGCATATTCCATCGGCATTACGAATATTGATCCCGTTAAATATGATTTGCTTTTTGAACGTTTTCTGAACCCAGATCGCAAAAGCATGCCTGATATTGATACGGATTTTGACGATGACGGGCGACAGAAAGTGATTGATTATGTGGTGAAAAAGTACGGCCGGGACCAGGTAGCGCAAATCATTACATACGGTACCATGGCTGCCAAAATGAGCATCAAGGATGTGGCACGGGTAATGGATCTGCAGCTATCAAGGGCAAATGAATTAGCTAAAATGGTCCCTGAAAAGCCCGGTATTCATTTGTCGCGGATCATTACCGCCCCGCTCACAGGCGAAAACAGCCTGGAGGAAAATGAAAAATTGCAACCGGAGCAATTGGAAGCCATACGGGGACTGCGAAAATTGTATGAAGAAGATTCTCTGGAAGGTGAAGTGCTTCGTGAAGCAGTGAAGCTGGAAGGCTCCGTAAGAAATACCGGCATTCATGCCGCTGGGATTATCATTGCACCCAAAGATCTGAAAGAATTAATTC
Organism: Chitinophagaceae bacterium; assembly: GCA_004322015.1. Taxonomy (GTDB): domain Bacteria; phylum Bacteroidota; class Bacteroidia; order Chitinophagales; family Chitinophagaceae; genus FW021-bin31. Next base: position 65,448 of record SCQT01000032.1, on the reverse strand, counting down.
CCGTTTGCACTGCTAAAGATTCGGAATTGCTCGTCACACAATACGAAGGAAGCGTGATCGAATCCGCCGGGGTTATCAAGATGGATTTTTTAGGGTTAAAGACTTTAAGTATTATCAAAAATGCTCTGGCGTTAATAAAACATAATCATGGGGTTACAATTGATATTGACAGTATTCCCTTAGATGATGAAAAGACCTTTGAACTGTATCAGAAAGGAGAAACGGACGGTACTTTCCAGTTTGAAAGCGACGGCATGCAAAAATATTTGCGTGAGCTGAAACCGGATAAATTTGAGGATCTTATTGCCATGAATGCGCTGTATCGCCCCGGCCCTATCCAATATATTCCACAATTCATCAATCGTAAACTTGGCCTTGAACCCGTTACTTATGATCTTCCTGAAATGGAAGAATATCTGGAAGAAACCTACGGCGTAACAGTCTATCAGGAGCAGGTAATGCTGCTCTCGCGGAAGCTGGCTAATTTTACCAAAGGTGAAGCCGACACCCTCCGGAAAGCCATGGGTAAAAAACAACGGGCGGTATTGGATAAGATGAAGTCGAAATTTATTGAAGGTTGTGCCCAAAATGATCTGGATACCAAAACTTGCGAAAAGATCTGGACAGACTGGGAAGCCTTTGCCTCTTATGCTTTTAATAAATCACATGCCACCGGATACGCTTATGTGGCTTATCAGACTGCCTATTTGAAAGCTCACTATCCTGCCGAATACATGGCAGCCGTCCTGACCAATAACCTGAATAATATTGATAAGCTGACTTTCTTTATGCAGGAAAGCAAACGCATGGACATTCCGGTATTAGGGCCTGATATTAATGAATCGGGGAAAGGGTTTTCGGTAAATAAAAAAGGTCAGATCCGTTTTGGCTTGGCGGGCATCAAAGGTGTAGGCCAAACTGCTGTGGAAAGTATTCTAGAAGAACGGGAAAAAGACGCCTCTTTTGTCAGTATATATGATTTTATCCAACGTGCTAATCAGAGGTCAGTGAATAAAAAATCATTAGAATGCCTGGCATTATCCGGCGCATTCGATTGCTTTGAAGAATTGCACAGGGCACAGTATTTCTTCAGGCCCGAGGGAGATAACACTACCGGGTTGGAAAAGCTGGCACGCTTCGGTAACCAGGTGCATGCAAATCAATTGCAAAGCACCGGTACGCTGTTTGGCGATATGGATATGCCAACCCTGGCGTTGCCTAAAATCCCCGATTGCGATCCCTGGACACTGATGGTCCGGTTAGAAAAAGAAAAAGAAGTCACCGGCATTTATCTGAGCGGTCATCCATTGGATACTTACCGGTTTGAGTTAAAACATTATCATATTACTCCTGTTAATGAGGTGGAAAATTTCCGGGGAGAAATGGAAAATAAGGCCAAGGGAAAAGGATCCGTCAAAGAACGGATATGCAGGATTGCAGGCTTCGTTAGTGACGCCCAGGACAGGATATCCAAAAAAGGCAACAAATATGGCAAGCTGTTATTACAGGATTTCAGCGGCAATATGGAATTGATGCTGTTTGGTGAAGATTATGTAAGATTCAGCCAATACCTGAAACCCGGATTGACTCTTTTTATACAGGGTATCCTGCAATCACGACAATACAACGCACAACAAATCGAGTTTAAAATACAGCAAATTCAGTTGCTCGAAGATATTAAAAAGAAGCAGACAAGAGAAATAGAAATAGTGTCTTCTCCCGACAGCATTACCAGTGAACAGGTCGGCTTTTTAACAGAAAACTTTCGTACACATCCGGGTAAAAGTGATCTTCACCTGTATCTGATAGATCCCCAGGAAGGCTGGAAAGTAGAACTTAAAAGTTATCATAAGAAAGTAGAGATGAATGACGAATTGACAAAGTTTTTGGAGAAACAAGACAATATGAATATCCGTATAAGTATTATCAATAATTAACCTGTCATTAAAGCAGTAACTTTGCGCTGGTTTAGTTATTGCAGATAAAAAGCGACTTGATAATCAAACAGTAACATTTAATAATAACCATTAAAACAATAAAATCATGGCAACAGAATTCACAGATTCAAATTTCCAGAATAATGTGCTGGAATCAGAAAAACTCAGTATGGTTGATTTTTGGGCAGAATGGTGTGGACCTTGCCGCGCTATCGGGCCTGTAGTGGAAGAATTGTCCAAAGATTATGCAGGTAAGGTGAATGTCGGCAAGGTGAATGTGGATCAAAACCCGCAGGTATCCATGCAATATGGCATTACCAGCATTCCCGCCATCCTGTTTATCAAAGGTGGAAAAGTGGTGGACAGGCAGATCGGCGCTGTTCCTAAATCCATTCTGGAAAAGAAAATACAGGCACATTTATAAGAAAAATCCCTTATAAAAAATAAGCCAGCCCTGTACTGAATATTTTCAGGCAGGGCTTTTTATTCCGGTATTGTTTCTTGCAAAAAGGGGGTGAAAAAATACTAATAAAGATTACTTTAACCCATCATGAAATGATAAAACCATTTAATGTAAACGTACCTCAGCAAGTTCTTGACGATTTAATGTTAAGAATTAGAAATACCCATTGGCCTGACGAAATAATGGATTCACGATGGAGTTACGGGACTAATTTGTCATACATGAAAGATATGGCTGATTACTGGTTTAATACTTTCAACTGGAGAATGGTGGAAGATGAAATAAATTCATTTCCGAATTTTATCGCAGACATCGAAGGATATAAAATTCACTTTTTGCATATAAAAGGGAAAGGAAAGCGCTCTGTCCCACTAATAATAACGCACGGGTGGCCGGGTTCATTTCTGGAAATGATGCATCTTATTCCTCTGCTCGTCAATAATGCAGATTTTTCTTTTGATGTGATAATTCCTTCGGTACCCGGCTTTGGATTTTCTGATAAAATAACTCACCCGGTTGTAACAGCATCTTTGTTGCAAACCTCTGGCACCGATTAATGCTCGAGTTAGGCTACAAAAAATATGGAGCACAGGGTGGAGATATCGGCTCAGGAATTAGCACATGGATGGGGCTAAAATACGCGGAAAGCGTTATAGGATTACATCTTAATTATATTTCCGGTTCCTACAAACCATTCCTGAAGAGAAATAACCTCTTATCAGAAGAGGTTATGGAATTTCAAAAATCCGCAGGAAACTGGTACTTTACTGAAGGGGCTTATTCCCATCAGCATAGTACAAAACCATTGACTTTAGCTTATGGCTTAAATGATTCGCCTATCGGATTATGTGCCTGGATAATTGAAAAATTCAACGGATGGAGTGATAACCATGGAGACATTGAAAATATATTTTCAAAACACCAATTGCTTGCAAATGTGACACTTTATTGGGTTACACAGACAATCCATTTATCCATTCGAATTTATAATGAGAACAGCAAAACTCCTTTAACACTAGGAGAAAAAGATTTTGTTAAAGTTCCTGTTGCCTTTGCGAAATTCCCCATGGAATTGCCAACCCCGCCACGTGCTTATATTGAAAAAGGATTTAATATCTGCCGATGGACAGAAATGCCTTTTGGAGGGCATTTCGCTGCCATGGAGCAGCCCCGTTTGTTAGCGGAAGATATCAAGGATTTCTTTCAAGAATTAATCCGGTAATTTGTTTCCTGAAGGAAAGTTTTTTGTACATAAAATTTTATCCGGTAATTTTAGACTTCAGATCAACCGTTTAAAATGAAAAAATTAATTTTTCCATCAGTCCTGTCATTAGTATTTTTCTTCTGTTTTTCTTCCTGTGACACGCTTGGGCAAATAGATACGGGAGGTATTTCCAATACCGGCAGCACTCCTACAAACAGCGAAATTGGTTCGGGTATCAGGCAGGCTTTACAAATCGGTATCACAGACGGGGTAAAGCAGGTTTCCGCAGTGAACGGATATTTTGATAATCCAATGATCAGGATATTGTTCCCTCCCGCTGCTGTTAAAGTGGAAAATACGCTTCGTGATATCGGATTAGGCGGCCTTTGTGATAAGGTGGAGCTTTCTTTGAACCGGGCTGCTGAAAATGCCGCCAAACAGGCAACCCCTATATTCATGAACGCTTTGAAACAAATGACTTTAGGCGATGCCATGAATATCCTGACCGGCCCGGACACAGCCGCCACTGCTTATTTTAAGAGAACCACCACTGCTCAGCTTACACAGCAATTCAGACCGATAATCTCCAGCAGCCTGAACCAGGTGAATGCGACGAAATACTGGAGCGATGTAACCAATCAATATAACAAAATTCCTTTTGTAAAGCCAGTACAAACTGATCTGACCGCTTATGTGACCCAACAGGCGATCAATGGATTATTTGTAGTGATCGGGCAGAAAGAAAAGCAGATCAGGGAACAATTCAGTGCAAGGACTACCCCTTTGCTGCAAAAGGTATTTGGTTATGCTGCAAAATTAAATCATCAATAAGAGCTATGATTATCTGTTAGTCAATGAATTAAGAGTCCTTATTCCGATTAGTTCGTCTGCCCTTCCGCCTAACGGACGATAATAGACCAGAATGGTATAATTATTTTCAGTTTCCCACCAGTTACCTTCCGTATTATCCATATCTAAGGTGTGGGTACCGTTTCTGATGACGCCATACATATAATTATAATAACCCTGCTTCAGGTATAAAGTACCTTCATAGGCTCCGTCTGTGCCGTTGTATGTAAGCTGATTGGATTCATTGCACTCATAATTGGTCAACGCGCCAAAGACGTACACCCTGGTATTTACAAAAGGAGCCGGCGCCACGAATTTGAAATGAACAGTAGCATAATCCCCGTCATAATCCGGATTGTATCCCTGCTCTAACATGGCGGGATAATAAGCGCCATTGAGATCGCTGCGATAAATATATTTTTCGTTAGACCTGTTGTAGTCCGGAAATAAATACACATCCGTGCTGTTTTGCCCATATTCAATATGTGAAACTCTTTCTGTATTCAACCGGAAGCTCCGCAGATCAACCCACCGCCATTCTTTTAATGCGGGAAAAACACAGTTGTCCACTGCATTAAAATCCAGTTCATCGGCTTTTACAAAAGTAGGTTTTACATTTTTTAATGCATTATCCCACCTTCCGTTTTGCAAAATGAATACTTTGATTTGTGAAATGGGGTTATTGACATTGAGTCCCTGCAGGTTGACTGTAAAATTCACTCTTTGGTCAGTTTGAAATATCCTGGGATCCACCGGTTGCTGGATATTTCCCTGAATAATGGCTTTACTGGTCACCACATACATCCGCCGCGTAAATGCCACTTGTGAGGTATCACTGTTCAAATAGACTTTTAAAAGATAATTCCCGGACCGGGTGGGCATGCAGTTACTATTGGGAATATTAACTGAATAATGAGTATAGTGTTGTAAGGGAAAAGTAGAAAAATGATAATTATCAATATGATTCTCTATAAAACCATTCAGATAATCAAACGGATTCAGTTGTGCGGGTTTCCAGTCTGAATTGCACAACACAAGGGTATAATAATAATTTTTCACATCTCCGTCCAGATCATCAAAACTCAGGGAAAGCTGGTCGCTGCTGCCTAAGGTAACATCCGGCAATCCCGTGGGGTTTCCCGGTTGCGTCAGCATGACGGTTTTAATGTTATTCAAATAAACATGGTCGGGGGTAATCTCATTAACCTGTGCAAATGCATTTATGGCAATCATACAACACACACCTAAAAAAAATATTTTGCGTAACTCCATATCTGATGAAAAACCCGTAGGTTTGATTTTTAGAATTCGATTTCCAAAGCTATTAATTATTTTGAAACTGCCGTTTTTTATTGCCGGAAGGATTGCATTTAACAGGGAACGTACTTTTTCCCGGTTTATTATCCATATTGCCATTACAGCCACTGCCCTGAGTGTGGCGGTTATGATATTGGCGACTGCCCTTGTCAACGGTTTTCAAAAAACAGTCAGTCAAAAGGTGTTCGGTTTTTGGGGCCATATTCATATCACCCGCTATCAGCCTTACGGCGGATTAGTAACGGAAGAAGTCCCTTTTGAATCCAGTGACTCGCTGATCAATGCCATCAAAGCAGTTCCCGACATCAAATCAGTGGATGAATATGCTACACGTTCCGCTATTTTGAAGGCAAAAGATGAAATTGAAGGAGTGGTTTTTAAGGGAGTCGGAAGAAACTATCACTGGTTACATCTGAAGCCTTATCTGATTGCCGGGCATGTCATTCAATTTCCCGACAGTGGTTATTCTCAGCAGGTGATCCTGTCTGCTTATCTGGCTCGTGAACTGAAAGTGAAAATAAATGATCCGGTGATCATCTTTTTTGTTCAAAAAGGAGATTTGACCCCGCAGGCAAGAAAACTGACAGTAGCGGGTATATACAAGACCAGCATTGAAGATTATGATAAGACTTTTATAATAGGCGATCTGGACCTGCTGCGCCGTCTGAGCGACTGGGAGCCCGATGATATTGGCGGTTATGAGGTGACGGTGAATAATTATAAAAATATGGATTCGGTAAGCAATACCTTATATAACAGGGTATTGCCTCAGTACCTGACCTCCAGCACCATTCATCAGATTTTTCCCAACATCTTCGACTGGCTCAATCTGCAGAACATGAATGAGCTGATCATCATTATTATTATGGCTATCGTAGCTATCATTAACATGGTGACTGCCCTGCTGATCTTAATTCTGGAGCGAACTAATATGGTAGGCATTCTTAAATCTTTAGGTATGCGGAATGAATCCCTGCAGAAAATATTTATTTACCAAGCAGGATACATCGTTTTAACAGGATTGCTGATCGGGAATATCATCGGATTATGTTTAGGCTGGATTCAAAAGGCTACAGGGCTTCTCAAGCTGAATGAGTCTATTTATTATATGCCTACTGTCCCTATTGAATTCAAATGGTGGCAGGTGGCAGTGATTGATGTGGGCACACTTATCGTTTGCCTGTTGGTCTTGATTATTCCTTCCCTGATTATCCGAAGAATTTCACCTGTGAAAGCGGTGCAGTTCAGATGAAAAGAAAATCTTTTCTAAATAAATAACAACGGAATCAGGGGAGGGCTATAAATAATCCTCTTCAGGAAAATCCTTAGCTCATCTTGTAATACGTTTATTTTCACTTAAACATCCTTTTCATTTGGAGGCCTTAAGAAATGCAACTATCTTTCTCACTTCCTCATCTGTAAGGTTAGCCTTGTAACGCATATGCTCTCCTACTACCTCCCACTGTGCATTGCTATAAATCTCCGGTGGAGGGGCATTGTGACACCTATTACAATTCTCAGCCCATAGTTGGGCTCCGGATTTATTTGTTATTGCTGCCGGGGTTTTACAACTATTCGCAGACATTATGCCGAAGAAAAGGACCAGTATTCCTGAGACAACTGCTATCGGTGCGAATATTCTTTTCATCTTATCATAATTTTCGTATCTGTATAACTGCGCAATTAAATTTTCATGTCATCTATTTCCTCATTCCTTCTATTAAAATTTATAGAGAGCACGTACGACGAATTGCCTGCTGGTTTCCGCGCCAGACCGACTAATAATGTCATACCCGAAATTTATCTGACTGCTCCATGTAAACCAATAGGTCAGGTCAAATGTAAGCTGGCGCTGGGGTAGCCCACCCCACAGCGCTTCTTCTGGGGGGGAGTAATCCACATACCTGGCTCCAATTTCTATATTCCTTATGTATTTGTTTTGTAATCCGGAGGGTCTGAGCGTACCCGCTAAATACCATACATTCCCACTATTGTCAAAGGTATAATTGGCGGTATCAGTACCATTGAACATTTTATAATTGACATTTTGCGTACTGGTGGCTTCGTATTGTCCCATGAATCTGACCAACAATGAGGAGAACATTTTGTAGAAATTAAAATCTGCTCCGTAGGATGAGCTTCCTACATTCTCATAATCGCTACCTCTGTCTCCCGTTTTACCGGCGTATTGCCCGAATACATCTACCTGTAAACAGGAATTGGAAAATGGAAGTATCCCGATTTTACCCCCAATTGCTTTATTTTTATTATTATCACTCAATGAGCCATAATCCATGTGCCCTGTCATATTGCCTTCCTTTGGGCCTTCGTCAACAATTAGTTGCGGACCATTGGCTACATAAACATCATATAGCATTTTAGCATCCCCGGTTTGAATACCACCCTGGAAACCAAACCCAACCTGATCGGTTGGTCCCATTCCGTCATCAGCAAATCCTATTGGAGAAACAGGAAACCGGCCTACAAATCCCTCCCCGAACATATCAAGTACATTTCCCCACGGTGCGGGAAACTTGCCAATATGAAAAGTCAGCCATGGATTAATCCTGTAATGCAAGTTGAGTACTTCCAGCCCAAAGGCAAAATCACCATTATCCTGCATCTCCATTTTTACTCCTCCTTCTAAAAATAACCTGTCATTAATTTTGGCCAGTGACATCAAAAGCAATGTCTCTGGTGAAAAAGAGCTTGCATCTTTTGATGCGGTATATAATACCGAACCCGAACCCGTAAGAAGGAAACTTTGAGAGCCGGGTGCTGGCGAATTGGAAGTTCCTGTATCCTGAGCATCTATTACTTTAGCATAAAGAAGTAACCCCATAACGAATAAAATAGTATATTTCTTCATCACTAAATATTTTATTATTTTAAAAGATGGGATAAAACCAATCCACAATCATTACCTGGTTTATTACTAATTATCATATCCGGTTCCGTCCGAAACTTCTTAATAAATCTTTAATAGACAGTTCATTTGATTCCTTCCGGATTTTATTTCTCCCAATCCTGCTCGTCTTATTAATATTAATGTTTTTTCAGTGTTCGTATAAAACTTACTAGTTCCCACCGCTGCTGAGTTGTCAAAATAAGCTTAAAGGAAGGCATCGGAAGGTGTCCGTTGGTGATCATCCAGAAAAGAGCTCCGTCACTTTGTCTTTGTACTGCTGCAGAAGTGTGGTCCACCGGTGGTACGGATAAACCGGCAGCTGCTATACCATTTCCCTTCCCTTCGTTACCATGACAGGGAGCACAATCGGTCTGGTACAAATGCTTCCCGCCTAAAGTAGCCTCCCGATTATTCTTAACCGGATTAACTAATGTATCGGTCCACGACGGAGCAACAAATTTGCCTGATTGAGCCACACTTGCTTCTGAAAAAAAGGTACTGGCCGAAAAAAAAATAATAACACTCGTTATTAACCTCCTCATCTTTATAAATTGTACACAAATATTGATCTTGTTAAAAGAAAAACGAATGATTGGAATCAATTCTTGCAATGATAGTAATCAGAGATTATCCGAAGAATTTCACCTATGAAAGCGGTGCAGTCCAGATGATAAAAGGTGATTTTTTTAATGGCTCTTAGCAGCATTAGGAGAAAGCAGCTTCATTTCATCAACCTCTTTAGACGAAGATTGCGTTTTCACTATTTTTTTATTAAATATATCAGTTCCTGTAGCATAGGAATAGGTTCTTTCCTCCAGAATCACTCCGGTATTTTTGTCAAAGATAAGAGTTCCTGTCAATGTTCCTGTCATTAAAGTAGGAGTGCCATTCGCAGCGGTATCCCCCGGAGAATAAATATCTCCTTTCACATCAATAAATACCGAATCGCCACGAATATTTTTTAAGGAATAGTAATAAGTATCTCTTTCCGGATTAACAATACCTGTAAATAATTCCTTTTTCCATTGGTCCCCTATTGCTACCCGATGATCTGGATATACATCAAAAAATGAGTTCAGATCACTTTTATAAGCTAAATCGTTATAGTCTTTCGAAAGATTTTTAAAAATCTGATCTTTTTGGGTCATGGATAAGTCGGACACACTTTCAACACTGTCTTTAACTGCTTCCATGACCTGCTTCATACCGCTCACTGAAATCACCTTGCCTGAAGAAGACAGAATAATTTTAAATGGATGATGTAGGACGGCTGAAAATTCATTATTATAAATATTCTCAATAACACTGCCTCTTAAAAGATTCTTATTAAAGCCTGAACTATCTGAATCATAATTAACGGTTCCTATAAAAGGTATCTGCAAGGTAAGCCTCAGTTTATTTTGTTCTGCTTCTAACACATAATTACCATTTGAATCAATATCTTTTATTATCATAAGTGTTCCCGCAATACTTTGATGTGGAACTTTAAGCCTATGCCGCAAAAACAGAAAAGAGGTATTTCCTTGAATAGTATCCCATCGTGAATAGGTATATTCATAATTTTCACCTTTCACTAACCTTAGTCTTAAAAAGATACTATCCTGTGCTTTAGCGATAAGCGTATTTAGAAAAAGTACCAGTATAAATACTCCATGCCTGATAATATTCATAAGGCAATAATTAGAAAACTTTAAAAAGGTAATAAAATTATAGGATTAAATAGATTGAAAAAAATCTTTTACAGCCTCAGCTGCAGACCCAATAATACCACCAATGAGGCCCCAATGGCCTACATGCTGTTTATGAGCTGCAGCATTCCCTCCACCGACAACGCTTCCTGCGCCGTCTGCTCCTATTATTTGTTTCCAAAATTTTTTGAGAAAACTCATTTGAACCTGATAAGAAGGGCTATTTCCAGAGTTACTATTTAAATAGTTTCCCCAGTAGGCGGCACTATATCGAGCAATGGCATATCCTGATAAAAGCATTGTCTTTTCATCAGAAGATAAAGAATTATCGGAGTTGATTTCATTTTCATGGTAAATGGCATCATTGGCAAAAACATCATAGATTGAATCAATTGGATCATTATTACCAATTACATTGTTCAATAACGAAGATAGATCAAGCATATAACTCTCGGCTGTACTACTAATCTCTCCGTTAGCATACATCTTATACGCTAAACTATCTATTGCGCTATAACCGAAAAGCCTTAAACTATCAGATATATCATATTCCATCCAGATTTCTGTTGTATCATATCCATAAGGTACTAAATAATTAATAGTTAGTTGTACCACTTCTGAATCAGTAGTAGTAGATGAAACCTCTGGCATTATTGAACTTAAAGCCTGGTTATGTCTTGAACCGATCGAATCATCAGGATTTTGTGGATTTGCTATAACATAAATGGTGTTGACCACACACGCACTTTTCAAATTATCCCAATGATACCCTGTAGGACAATCGTCCGCTACGCATTTGCCAGAATCCCAATTCCAGTGATATCCAGGAGGACATTCAGGCACATTGGGTGAAGAATTTGATTTTTTAACATTAGAATTAGATAAGCCAATACTATTTTGATTATCCATATTACTTTCTAATTTTGAGCAGGATACTAAGCAGATTGTCGCAATGGCAAACAACATACTGAATATATACTTTTTCATGTCCGAAGGTTTTAAAATATTTAACTAAGAATTATATTGAAAAAATCTTATCTTCGCTAAGATACTTCAGTAAATTATCAAATAAATATTTTCTGATTTGTATTTTACAAAGTCTTATTTGTATCTTACGAATCTGGTCTAAAAAATAATATTTATGGCTTGCTCTACGAACGAGAAAATACGTATTTTAAGGGAGATGCATGGCTATTACCAGAAGAATATGGCTGCCATTATGGGCATATCTCAACAGGATTACAGCTATCTGGAACGACATATAGATGAGCTAACGGAAAAACAATTAACTAAGATTCTTGATGCACTGGGTATAACACATAAATTCTTTCAGGAGTTTGACCCTACTACAGTTTTTACTAAAATACAACCTTGCAGTCTATCATCAGGCAGGCAAATAGTGGATTTACCAACGTTTCAGGAAGTCAAATCGGATGGCATTAGTGACTTAAATGATCTGATAATAATATTAAAAAAACAGATTGCCCGTCAACAGAAGAATATACTGGGGCTTCGTAAACAGAATAAGATATTAAACGGAATTGTAAAGGAACATTGCACCACCATAAGGAAACAAAATAAAATTATTTTAGAACAACAGCAGTTACTGAAAGCCCATTTGGCCGGGATCTACTCTGGCAAATAAATATCTTACGTATTGTGGGGAGGTTTTATGTTATAATATCAGCCTGTCGCAAATAATTCCCGTCGCCACTGCCACGTTCAGCGATTCTGCCTTCCCGATCTTTGGAATGGTGATACAATGTGTTGCTATTTGCAGGACTTTTTCACTCAACCCATGTCCTTCATTGCCAATAAGGATAATACCTTCCTGAACCTGTTTACATGTGCTGATATCTTTACCCGAAAGAGAGGCAGCATAAATGGGAACTTTTCTGCCTAACTTTTCCAAAGCCATTTCAGTAATTTTAACTCTCGCAATGCTTCCCATAGTGGCCTGAATGCATTTTGGATTAAAAGCATCCACGCAATTCGGTGAACAAATCACATTCTCGATGCCGAACCAATCCGCAATGCGGATAATAGTTCCCAGATTACCCGGATCCTGAATGGTTTCCAACGCAAGGCTTACCTTTCCTGAAAGATCAGGCAAATGCGACTTTTCAGGTAATTGACAAACGGCGATGACCTGTTGCGGAGCTTCCGCAACAGATATCTGATGAAGTTCCTGTTCATTTATCCGAACAACGGTAATATCGCTAAACGGCTTATCTGACAAGCCTTTTGAATCACACCAGGGGGCTGTGGCATATAAAGTATCAATCACAATGTTTCTTTCCCGGAGCAATTCTTCCACAACTTTTACACCTTCCGCCACAAAACGGCTGTATTTTTGCCGGTATTTTTTCATCCTTAATGAATGAATATATTTAATTTGCGCTCTGGATAACATTCGCCAAACTTACAGGATTCGTTGAAACAAAACAACAGTAAATATCAGAAGACCCCTATAGTGTGGTATTGCCTTTTACCGGCACTTATTCTCTTGTCTTATTCCTGTTCCAACACAAAATATCTCCCCAAAAATAAAGCCTTACTGGTAAGCTCGGAAATAAAACTGCATGGAGATATAGCCGGCGCTGACAGGGATAATATCAGGAATAGTCTTAATTCACCCTCTATTATGCTGCAGCATCCCAATACTAAATTGTTAAATATCCTTCGTCTGAAATTATGGTTTTATAATCAAAAACACAATGAAAAGAAAGTGGGTAAAATATGGAACTGGCTGTTAATTGACAAAAATATGGAGCCGCCTGTGATTTATGACTCCACCAAAACCCTGCAAACGATCAATAATATGACCGGCTACTTAGATAACCAGGGATATTTTCATGCCTCTGTCAATTATAAGCAAAACATTAAAAATCAAAAAGCAAGCCTCACTTATCAGGTTCATACGGGAAAAAATTTCATCATTGACAGTATTGGGTATGATATTCCCGATTCTGCCATTCGTACAGCTGTGATCTATTCAGCGCCTTATTCTTTTCTGAAAAAAGGTAAGCCATTCACAATGAATACGTTAAGCCAGGAGCAGGCAAGGCTGACAAATGTAGTGCGAAATAGTGGTTATTATAAATTTTCGAATGATCATGTCCATTTCGTCATAGACACCGTTAACAGAGCTATCTTTAACAATATTCTCGACCCTTTTGCCAATATTCAAAATGCTATCAATGTATCGGAAGGCAGCCAACGACCCAAATTAAATATTACTGTTCAGATACTTGATCCGACCGATTCCACACAATATCAGCGATACTGGATACGCAACATTTTTGTATATCCGGATTATTCAGCTTATTCCACTCAGGATGATACCGCCTTTCATCAGTACGAGTATAAAGATTTAACTATCCGGAACAGAAGAGATATCATCAGGTCAAGAGTATTATATAATAATATCATCTTTAAAAAGGATCAGGAATATTCCCAGTCCAACTATGATTATACTATACAGAAGCTGAACCAATTAGGAGTCTGGAATTTTGTGACTGTCGAAATGGATACCGTCAGTCGCCATCCCGACAGTTTAGATGCTTATATTTTCCTGACCCCTGCCAGAAAGCAATCGCTGGGAGCGAACCTGGAAGCCACTTCAAGCTCAGATTATATTATAGGGGGGGCATTGAATCTTACTTATAAGAACAGAAACACCAACCGGGCCGCTAACCAGGTAACCGCTAATATCAAAGGAGGACTGGAATGGAACTCGGATTCATCCAACATCTTTTTTGTACAGGCAAGAGAATTCAGCGGACAAGTGAATGTATCTTTTCCAAGATTCATAACGCCCTGGCACCTGGGCCACATCGGACGTTTTTCCAATCCGGTGACTACCCTGGGATTGGGAGTAAATACCCTGGATCGTCTGGGCTTTTTCTCACTAAGCAGCGTAAATGGTTCTTTTGGTTATAACTGGAATGAAACCCAATACAAAAAATGGATCGTCAATCCATTCTCATTTTCTTACAACCGGCTTTTCAATATCAGCCAGGCTTTTGACAGCCAGTTACTGGCTAATCCCTTCCTGAAAAACAGTTTCTCTTCCACTTTTATCGGCGGCGAAAATTTTTCGTTCATCTATAACTCACAAAATGTACTGAATCAAAAGAGTTTCAACTATTTACAGATAAATTTCGAAGAATCCGGGCTTTGGCTAAACGGCATTGACGGGATTATCCGCGGTGTGACAGGCGATCGCAGCAGTTTCGCCAAATTAACTTCCGTTAATTTTTCCCAATACATAAAATTAGATGCGGAATATAAACATTATTATAACCGGCCACATTCAACCTTAGTCGGCAGGCTCTACGCTGGTATCGGCGTCCCTTATGCCACTTCTGATGTACTTCCCTATGTGAAGCAATTCACTGCAGGCGGGCCCAACAGCCTCCGTGCCTGGCGCTTGCGTGCATTAGGCCCCGGCTCCTATTATAATCTGCAATTAGGAAATCCGGGCATATTCCCTGACCAGACAGGCGATATGAAACTGGAAGGTAATCTCGAGTTTCGTTTCGATATTTTCAGCATGTTTGGCGGCTTTTTGAAGGTGAAAGGCGCCACTTTTATGGATGCGGGAAACATCTGGGACCTGAAAAATGATCCTTATAAGCCCGGGGCACAGTTTAAGATCAATGAATTTTATCAGGATCTTGCTATTGGCGGCGGCTTTGGCATCAGGCTTGATTTTTCTTATGCCATATTAAGGCTTGATTTTGCCACTCCTTTCAAACAGCCTTACGCCTATCTCCCGCATTATGGTTGGATCCTGAACACGATTCATCCTTTCAGCAGAGAGTGGAGGAAAAATAACCTTATTCTGAATTTTGCAGTAGGTTATCCTTTCTGAGCAGATTGGTTTTAATAACATCTTCAAGAAGTTCCATCTGATAAGCGTCTTTCAGCAAAAAATCTCCGATCCTTGTCCTGCATAAAGCATTCAGATAGGCCCCACAGCCTGATGCTTTTCCAAAATCATACACCAATGAACGTATGTACGTCCCCGTACTACAAACTACCCGGAAGTGTATTTGAGGAAGGTCAATACGGACAATCTCAAACTCT
Source organism: Chitinophagaceae bacterium (assembly GCA_004322015.1). Lineage (GTDB taxonomy): Bacteria > Bacteroidota > Bacteroidia > Chitinophagales > Chitinophagaceae > FW021-bin31. Next base: position 49,991 of record SCQT01000032.1, on the reverse strand, counting down.
TTAATAAATATCCTCCGGGCTTCCGCTTTTACTTCTATGCCTTTCCGTGCAGAATGATAGAGCGGTTTCCCATCTTTTTTGACGGCTGAATACGCCGGAGGTATCTGGTTTAATTCCCCCCTGAATTGTTCTGCGGTTGAAAGGATTTGTCCGGCTGTAACAGCGCTGAAATCTTTAAAGTTTTGTGGCTCAGATTCCAGATCATAAGTGGGCGTTTCCGCTCCGATGGTAAATATCCCGGTATATTCTTTTTCCTGCGCCTGATACTGAGATATTCTTTTGGTGAATTTTCCTGTGCAGCATATAAGCAATCCGGTTGCCAAAGGGTCTAAAGTACCGGCATGCCCTACTTTACTTTTAGTTAGATTACGGACTTTCCTGACTACGTCAAAAGATGTCCAGTGAAGTGGCTTATTTACTAAAATAACCTGGCCGGCTGTGTAAATATTTTCTTCAGGATAACGTTTACTCATGCCGGCAAAGTTAACGGAAGTTTATCGCAGCGCTTCCATAGCTTTTTTCATGCGTTGCATGCCCTCTCCTATCTTCTCCATCGAAGTAGCGTAGGATATACGGATGCAATCGGGCTCACCGAATGCGGAGCCGGTCACGGTAGATATTAACCCTTTTTCTAAAAGATACATGCACAAATCATCTGCGTTTTCAATCTTTTGTCCGTCTGCCGACTTGCCAAAGAAAGCGCTGACGTCGGGAAAAATATAAAAAGCACCATCGGGATCCTGCACCTTTATCCCTTTTATCCGCCTGATTTCTTTAAGGATAAAATCTTTTCTCCTGGAAAATTCTTTGACCATTTCTTCAGTCGGCTTCAAATCACCGGTTAATGCAACGATACCCGCCCTTTGCGTAATAGAACAGGTGCCCGAAGTAAACTGGCCTTGTAATTTTTCACAAGCTTTAGCGATCGGAAGCGGAGCAGCAATATAACCCAACCTCCATCCGGTCATTGCATAACCTTTGCTCAGGCCATTTACCACTACCACCCTGTCTTTCAAAAAATCAAATTGAGCAATACTTTCGTGTCCGCCTGCATAATTAATATACTCATAAATTTCATCCGATAAAATGATGATACGCCGGTGTTTACGAAAAACTTCGGCCAGTGCTCTTAATTCTTCTTTGGAATAAACAGACCCGGACGGATTACATGGCGAAGAAAACATGAATAATTTTGTTTTCTGAGTAATCGCCGCTTCCAATTGTTGGGGAGTGATCTTGTATTTATTCTCCAGGCTTCCGCGAATAGTCACTACTTCACCGCGGACAAATTTCACCTGTTCTGAATAAGTGACCCAATACGGGGTTGGAATGATGACCTCGTCTCCGGGATCCACTACAGACATGATTACATTTACCAGACTATGCTTGGCACCGGTAGAAGTAACTATCTGTTCCGGCTTATACTCCAAATGATTATCACGTTTTAATTTTTCACAAACTGCCTGGCGTAACTCGGCGTAACCGGCTACCGGTGTATAATGAGTATAACCTTCGTCAATAGCTTTTTTTGCCGCTTCCCTGATGTGTGAAGGCGTAATAAAATCAGGTTCTCCGAGACTAAAATCAATAATATCCAATCCTTTGGCACGCAATTCTCTTCCGAGTCTTGCCATTTTGAGTGTCTGTGATTCAGCGATACGGTTCAATCGTTGTGCTAATTCCATGATCAAGTTTAATTTGGCGCCGCAAAGCTACCTGAAGATTTTTAAATGACAAAGTAAATCTATGCCGCTTTAAATAATATAAAAAAAATCCGCCGGTTTATTTAGACTTTTTTAATAATAACCGGCGGTTTTGAATAAAGAACCGAAAGTGATCTTTATTTGGATGCGATTCTATTGGAAAATCTGATAGTTTGGCATGGCATTCAATCTTACACTCAAAGAGTCATTGGAACTTTTGGAGGTTCCCTGAAGGAAAACGGTATATGCATAACCAGCCCTTAAAGGAAGGTTGGCTATTTTGCCTAACGTATCATTATTAGCGGCATTCAGTACTACAAATGAATGATACCCTTGCGAATAAGTGCTGAACCTGGAAAAGTCTGTATTAGCCAGGTTATCTGCAAAAGTACGCCCTTGAAAAAGTTCTGTAGAATCCATAAAGACATTCACTGCCCCCGTACCCGGGCTTAAATGCAGAAACCGGACGTAGGTATCAGTTTGCGATTGCGGCTGCGGATATTGATCCTGGAAAAACATCGCCTTGGCGGGAGAAGTGGTGTCATACAGAATGAGCGAATAATAGGCGGCACCGATGGAGTCATGTACCTGGCTGACCGTATCACCGGTAGATGCGTTTACAAAACTGATTGTGTAATTACCCACCGTTTGCGGCGGTGTAGCTCCGTATCCCCCATAACTTATGCTACCCAGATTATTTGTATTAAAGAATAAATTCATCGCCGGGGCGCCCGGGGCAGCCTGTAATACAGAAACCACTCCTGCCGGCTTAGCCGGTGTGTTGTTGGTCTTCAGACAGCTATTCAATAAAGTCATTCCTCCTGCGCATAGGAGGAATATCAAAAGATAAGCAAACAAATTCTTTTTCATAAGTTTTTTAATTTTTATCAACGAATACAAGACAGACAAAATAAAATGCAAAAACGCTGCATGGGATAAAAATTTTTATAAGGGATCTTCTTCATATGAAAGATTATAACGAGAAAGATCAGGTAAATATTTCCTCTCCCGGTTTAATTCATATTGATAAATAATTTTTCCTAACTCTTTCAGAAAAGGCTTAGCTATAGTTTCATATTCATAATGTTCACCATTGGGAATATCATCCCTATTAGCATACAGGGTAGCTGCAAGCATAAATTCCACGCTGTTTCTAAAATCGGCAATATAGGCAACGTCTGTCATGAAACCATAAGCCCAGCCTGATTTATTGAAAACCCGGATATGACCGTGATTTGCCTCTTCGGGCAATAAAAACTTTACATATCCCGGAGGAAATGATGTCGAATCATATTGAGGGTCTCCCGATTCCTGAGGATATGCTGACATCCAACGATATAAAAATTGAAAATCTTCGGCTGACAGATCAAAACGCCGAAAAGAAGGTACTGATCCAGGGAAAATAACGGACTGCAAAATATGGATCAGATCGCTCAGGACAGCTTTATTTTTCATCGAAAAAGCCATCGCATGAGGTATCAGTTTCCCATCTTCAATATATCCTTTTCCTATAAAATCCTCTCTGACGGGATATTTTAACTGACTATACCGAGGAGGCTGTGAATAGATCGTTTCTCCATTTTTCCTAAATGATATAGCGGCTGTGTCACGATTTTGTGCCTCAGTAAGCGCAATATCCAGGCGATGGAGAATATGCATTTTTTCATATCCTTTCTTATGCAGCAATTGATTAAGTTCCTGTTGCCCTATGAACTCGTACAACATATTGGACGCGTCATTATTGCTGACCAGAAATATTTCTTTGATATACTGAGCCACAGAAAGGCCATCCCTGAATGTATCATCAGGTTGATCCGGAATAGTACGGTAAAAGCTCCCTGCAAACAAAGGCGTATCTCTGTTTAATCCAGGAAAACTTATTTTATTCAGCTTTTCCAAAGCAGTAAATGCAATCGGCATTTTAACCGTAGATGCAGGATAAAAATAAGACTCGGGGTTTACGTGGTAATGATACTCCTGAAACGAAGGATTATTACCGGCATCCCTGTCAATGAGGATATAAATTATTTGTAATTTGTATTCACCCGCCTTTTTAAGGATTTCTTTTCCTGTATTTCCGGCATGTTTCAACAAGAGCGATTTCAGAAAAGAGTCAGTGCGAAAAGAAAATACATGATGTGAAGCGGGCATTATATATTCATCACTCCTTTCAGACTTTGAAAAAATTCATCCTTCTTACGCATCGAGATGGGAATATTAGCTCCATCACTCATGATGACGGCTGCACCTATGCCTTTGATAATTTTGCGTATATGATTTACATTTACCAGGAAAGATTTATGCACCCGATAAAAACCTTTATCACTTAAGAGGTCATCATATTCTTTTAAAGGCTTGGATATGAGATGCACTTTATTATTCTCATTGGTATGGATCTTTGTGTAGCTGTCACATGCCTCACAATATACGATATTATTCAGGTCAACTACATTATAGCCGTCGTTGGAAGGAATGACTATTTTGGAAAACGACTGTTCTTTATCCTTCAGGTATTCCTTCAAAATGGCAGCGAGCTCATTGGTTTGACCCTTTGATCGCGGTTTCACTTTCTTCAATGCAGCTTTTACTTCTTCTATATTGATAGGTTTCAATAAATAATCCAGCGCTGCAAATTTGATAGCCTGAAGCGCATATTCTTCATGCGCGGTAATGAAGATGACGTCAAAATTTATTTCAGGAAATTTTTCCAGCACTTCAAACCCTTTGTGGGGAGGCATTTCGATATCCAGAAAGAGCACGTCTGGTTCCGTTTCCCTGATTACTTCCACAGCTTTCTTCACATTATTAGCTGTGCCTGCCACTTCGACGTTATCACAGTGCTTCTCCAGCACCGTTTTTAGAATGTCCACATTGCGTGGTTCATCTTCTGCAATGACAGCTCTGATGGTTTTCATGGCTAAGGGTTAAAAGGATCTAAAACTGAATACTATAAAATAACGGCATCAATTCAGGATGTAATATTATAACTTTTCCGTAATATCTCCAAGATTTTTCGTACAGGCTTTCCCTTTTTCTCAGTAGGCTCTGGCGAATAATACACGCTCTTTCGAAGGATTTCCGGTTAAAATACACCGCCCTTCTTCCTGCGGATTATTCAGCGGGATGCACCGGATGGTGGCTTTTGTCAATTCTTTAATCTTGTTTTCAGTCTCGGGGGTACCGTCCCAATGAGCAGCAATAAAGCCTCCTTTTTCATCCAGGACCTTTTCGAATGTGTCGAAATCATCCACGCGTGTAATATGTTCATCACGGTATTTTTTCGCTTTTTCGAATATCTGTCTCTGAATATCCTCCAGGAGAGATCGGATACTTTTCGATAACTCACTTAACGGCAAATAAATTTTCTCCCGGGTATCGCGGCGGGATACCTCAACCTGGTTTTGTTCCAGGTCCCTGGCGCCGATTACAATTCTGACTGGCACTCCTTTCATTTCATATTCCGCAAATTTCCATCCGGGGCGTGCAGAATCATCCTGATCGTATTTAACGCGAATACCCGCCTTTTGTAATTCATTTTTTATTTGCAGCGCTTTTTCGTCAATCACACTTTTTTGCTCAGGGCCTTTGTAGATGGGTACGATGACAGCCTGAAGGGGGGCAATTTTAGGTGGTAGAATCAAGCCGTCATCATCACTGTGTGCCATCACCAGAGCACCAATTAAGCGGGTAGAAACGCCCCAGGAGGTAGCCCACACGTAATCCAGCTGATTATCTTTATTTAAGAACTGTACTCCGAATGCTTTGGCAAAATTTTGTCCCAAAAAATGGGAAGTACCGGCCTGCAGAGCTTTTCCGTCCTGCATAAGCGCTTCTATGCAATAGGTATCCAATGCACCTGCAAACCTTTCGGAAGGGGATTTAACTCCCCTGATTACCGGCATAGCCATGTAATTTTCTGCAAAATCTGCATAGACTTCCAGCATTTGACGTGCTTCAGCCACAGCCTCCTCAGCGGTAGCATGTGCCGTATGCCCTTCTTGCCACAGGAATTCTGCCGTACGCAGGAAAAGCCTCGTCCTCATTTCCCATCGCACCACATTGGCCCATTGATTTATCAGCAAAGGCAGGTCACGGTAGGATTGTATCCAGCTTTTATAAGTATCCCAGATAATGGTTTCCGAAGTAGGTCTGATGATTAATTCTTCCTCTAATTTGGCATCGGGATCAACCACTAAACCTCCGGATTCCTTGTCGTTTTTAAGCCTGTAATGTGTCACTACAGCGCATTCCTTGGCAAATCCTTCGACATGTTCCGCCTCGCGGCTGAAGAAATTTTTGGGGATTAAAAGCGGAAAATAGGCATTTTGATGACCGGTTTCCTTAAATTTCCCGTCAAGTACCTCTCTCATATTTTCCCATAATGCAAAACCATGCGGTTTAATTACCATGCATCCTCTTACGGCAGAATAATCTGCCAGGCCTCCTTTGATAACAAGATCATTGTACCACTGGGAGTAATCTTTGCTTCGGGGGGTAATTTCTTTGTTCATAAATATATAAAAGAGTGAAAACGCCTCCTTAAGTAATCTAAAGGAAAACGTTGCAAACCTACAATGAAAATATTAAACCCATGGGCGGATTTTGTGTTTAACAACCAGATGGTTGAATTTTAATGAAAATTTGTTTATAAATTTGTGTCGAACGGTAGTGGAGAATCTAAATAAAATACGTAACTTTAGACGATAAAATTTTAAGCCATGAAAACCTACTCAATTATATTACTGACAGGGGCTTTAGCTTTTGCCGCCGATGGTTGCGGTACAGCATATCATACACAGACCCCCGATGCGGTGTATTATTCTCCCTCTGAGAATAATACTACCTATGTTTCTTCATCTGATAATAATCAGGAGGTGGCAGCAGAAAACAATAATCCGAATGCAGGCAGCTATGTGAGCTATGAAAACGGATATAACAATGAGAACTCCGGAAACTACAATTATCTGAACGACTACTCAGGGTATAATACCCAGGCAATAAACCTGTTTGATAATCCGGATAATTTTTATGCATATAATTCCTTCATGCTTGGCAGCCCATTGATGTACAGCCCTTATTATTTGGGAAGTCCCTATCGTGCAGGTTTCGGATGGGGTTATAGCCCTTTCTCATGGAGTTATCCTTCCCTAAGCTTAGGCTTTGGCCTAGGCTATTCCTGGGGTAGTCCGTGGGCGGGAAGCTGGTATAATCCCTATGCATTTGGCGGATGGTATTCACCTTTTTATTCTCCCTATTTATATTCTCCTTATCTGATGGATTACGGGTATTACGGTGGAGGGTACGGATATTATTATAATAAACAGGGGGCTTATACTCCGCGACCTGCCTCTGCTTATGGTCCGAGAAGAACTTCCAATTCAAGAGTCTATCTTGGAACATCCGGCAATACTACAGTAAACGGATCGGCTCCGGTAAGGACCTTCGGCAATACAGGTACAGGAAATGCAAGAGTCATTCAGAATAACAGAGTAAGCCCGGAGAGGGTATTTACCGCTAATCCGAATGAACATCCTGAAAACGTAAATACGAATACAAGAGTGGCAGAAAAAAGACCGTCTATCCTTAGGATATTTCAAAGGAATAACAATTATGTAGAACCGCAAACGAGGCAAAGCAACCAGGAGGTATATCGCCCGCAACAGGAAAGAACTTTCAGCAGGCCTGAGAGAACCTTTAATTACCAGCCGCCACGTGCGGAATCTTCTTCCCCTTCCTTTAACAATAGCGGCAGTTCCGAATCAGCCCCTGTGAGGATTTTCAGCCCGCGAGGACGTTGATATACATATTATTTAAAAATACCCCCGTTGTTTGGGGGTATTTTTTTAGATATCTTTTATAAACAGCCTAAAGAAAAATAAATCAAAAAGAAAAACCGTTTACCTTAAACAAACACTGATTTTAGAGATGGACAAAAGAATCATTGCATTTTTAGTAAGTATCCTGCTATTCAGGGTTGCCTTTGCCCAGGATGAAAGTGATGCGTTACGCTACAGCTATCTTACGCCCGGCGGAACTGCCAGAATGCAGGCGGTTGGAGGCACAGGTATATCCTTAGGCGGAGATGCCGGCGATATAACGCTTAATCCCGCAGGAATCGGATTGTTCAGGACAAGTGACCTCTCCATCACTCCGGGATTGAAAGCCGCCGGCACCTCGGCTGATTATTTGAATACCTCTGCTACAGATTCAAAAATAGACCTCCACATTCAACAGCTTGGATTGATCATCGCCTCAGATAAGAAACGCGGAAGCGACACCCGTTGGCAAAATTTCACCTTTGGGATAGGTTTAAACAGAATGGCTAATTTCAATAATAATGTCTATTTTCAAGGAATTAATAAAAACTCGTCTTATTCAGAACAATACCTGGAACAACTTATCAATGATAAAGTCACTAACCCGAATGATGCAGCCAAAAATTATCCTTATGGCGCAAGCCTGGCATTCAACACGTTTTTAATAGACACTTTGGACAATGCTTCCGGCAATATGATCGGGTACCAGTCTTATGTGCCTGTTTCTAATGGCATTCTTCAACAAAACACCGTTAGCACGAAGGGAGGGCTCAATGAATTTGCCCTGGCTTTCGCAGGCAATTATGATAACAAGTTCTACATAGGATTAGGTTTAGGTATTCCTTCCATTAAATTCAGCCGGGTTAATACCTACTCGGAAAGTATTACGAAAAGCAATGGTAATAATGGGTTTCAGAATTTCTCCGTCACCAATAATCTTTCCACTACAGGAGTAGGAATAAATGGAAAAATCGGGTTGATATATATGGTAAGTCCTTTGATAAGAGTCGGAGGGGCATTCTATTCACCCACCTCTTATTCTATGCACGATAATTATTCCACTTCCATGATCACCAATACCGGGAATTTTCAAGGGGTACAAAAACAAAGTTCCACTGATCTGAATAGCGGATATCCCGGAGAATATAATTATTCTCTGACAACTCCCTGGCGGGCTATGGGCGGCATATCCTTCATATTCGGTACTTCTCCGGATATAAAGCAACAACATGGGTTCCTGAATATAGATTATGAATTCGTGAATTATGGTTCCGCCAGATATCGTTTCAACGGCAGCAATTCGACACCCTCCGATCAGGCGCTTGCGAATTCATTAGATCACTCCATCAGCTCCATGTATAAGGGAGCTTCCAATATCCGTGTGGGAGGTGAACTGAAGTTTAATATTTTCTATGTGCGGGCCGGCTTTGACTGGATGGGAAGTCCTTATTCCGATACTAATATTAAAGGTCAACAAACACGATACAGCGCGGGGATAGGGCTTCGTTCAAAAGGTATTTATACCGATTTAACCTATATATATGCCAACCGTGGAGACCAATATTATCCCTATGTATTACAGGATAAAGCAGTCAGTCCTGCTGATTTAACATACAATGCGAGCAATATCGTTTTCACGATCGGCTTCAAGTTATAATTTGCTTTAAAAGGAAAATGTAAACCGAGAGAGAGTTATCTCTCTTATCCCGCATGGATTTGCAAGATTTCCTTATTATCCGGAACCGGCTGCTTGAACAACATCCTTTGCAGTAAGTGATCCAATTCTTTCATGCTGTGAATGCCCTCCATTACCAGCATGAAGTTTTTCCCAATCTGCTTCAATCTGACATGATGTACCTCCTGCTGAATAAATTGAAGGATATGATGAAAAATACCGGATTCAAAATAAGGAGACTCGGGATCACTGATAAAATAACAGCGTGCTTTTTGGTTTTTTAAAATGATCTTTTCAAAACCTATCCTGATGGCCGCCTTTCGTACGCGAAGGGCAGAAAACAATGCCTCTGTTTGTTTTGGGATGGGGCCAAAGCGATCCGTTAGCTCTTTGCGGAAATCTTCCAACTGCTGATCCGTTTCCAGGTCATCCAATTGCTGGTATAAACTAAGTCGTTCGGTAATATTGGAAACATATTCATCCGGGATCAGTATCTCCAGATCGGTATCTAAGGTACAATCCGAGATATAATCATGATTCTCCTGCAATTGCTCTTTGAATAAATCTTTAAACTCCGTCCGCTTTAATTCGCGAATGGCTTCATTCAGTATTTTATGATACATGTCGAAACCGATCTCCGCTATAAACCCGCTCTGTTCCGCACCCAACAGATTCCCAGCTCCACGGATATCCAGATCCCGCATAGCGATCTGGAAACCACTGCCTAAATCGCTATGCTGTTCGAGGGTTTGCAACCTTTTCCTGGATTCTGAAGTCAGGGTGCTCATGGGAGGAGCCAATAAATAACAAAATGCTTTTTTGTTGCTTCTGCCGACTCGTCCGCGCAACTGATGCAAGTCGCTCAATCCGAAATGATGTGCATCATTTATAATAATGGTATTAGCATTGGGGATATCCACTCCGCTTTCCACGATATTGGTGCAAACCAGCACATCGTACCGGTGGTTTATAAAATCAAGAATAGTTTTCTCCAGTTTATCACCTTCCATCTTGCCATGCGCATAAGCAACGTTTAAATCGGGACATAGTCCCTGGATAATGCCTGCCATTTCACGAATGGTCTGGACCCTGTTATGAATAAAAAATACCTGCCCCCCCCTTTCAGTCTCAAAATAAATGGCATCCCTGATCAAATCTTCATTGAATACATGCACTTCAGTCTGAATGGGTTGCCGGTTAGGAGGCGGCGTATTGATGATGGAGAGATCACGGGCACCCATCAAAGAAAATTGTAAAGTTCTGGGAATAGGCGTAGCCGTTAAGGTAAGTGTGTCCACATTCACTTTTAACTGCTTTAACTTCTCTTTGGAAGAAACACCGAATTTTTGCTCTTCATCAATGATCAACAGTCCTAGGTCCTTGAATTTCACATCTTTCCCCAACAAAGCATGAGTCCCGATAATAATATCAATTTTTCCTTCTTTAAGCTTTTGGAGCGTTTCTCTTTTTTCCTTGGCTGTTTTAAACCGGTTAATGAAGTCCACTGTACAGGGAAAATCCTGCAAACGTTCTTTAAAAGTCTGGTAATGCTGGTAAGCCAGAATGGTAGTCGGGACAAGCACTGCGGCTTGTTTGCCGTCAGTCACTGCCTTAAACGCAGCCCTTATTGCAATTTCTGTTTTTCCAAAACCCACATCTCCGCATATCAGGCGGTCCATGGGTGCACCGGATTCCATATCTTTTTTTACATCTCCGGTGGCCTTACTTTGATCGGGAGTATCTTCAAAAATAAACGACGCTTCCAATTCAGATTCCAAATAAGTATCGGGCGAAAACGCAAATCCTTTTTCCGCTTTCCTGGCAGCATACAATTTTATCAGATCCTTGGCAATGTCTTTTACTTTGTCTTTAGTTTTTTCTTTTAATTTGTGCCAGGCATCGCTGCCTAATTTATTAATTCTCGGCACCACGCCTTCTTTGCCGCTATATTTACTGATCTTATGCAGGGAATTAATATTGACATATAAAATATCATGGTCTTTATATAATATCCTGACTGCCTCCTGTATATGGCCGTTGGTCTCTATTTTCTCCAATCCGCTGAATACCCCCACCCCGTGATCAATGTGCGTCACATAATCTCCCGGCTGCAGTTCACGAAGCGTCTTTAGTGTAAGCGCTTTATTTTTGTTGTAAGCCTGCTTCACATGGTACTTATGATACCGCTGAAATATCTGATGATCTGTGTAGCAAACCCACTTGTGATCGTGATCTACAAAACCGGCGCTGATAGCGAGAGGGATCTGATAAAAAGGAATCTCCGCTTTCAGGTCATCAAAAATGGCCTGTATCCTTGTAAGTTGTTTGGGGTTATCTGAAAAAATAAATAATGCATATTGCTGATCCTTGTATTTCTTTAAATCATCAATCAGCATATCAAAACGCCGGTTAAAGGCGGGCTGCGGAGCAGTATGGAATTCGATAGATTCACCATCCCCCAGTGAGTCGCCGGCCGGGTTCAATTGCACTACTTTCCTTTCCTTTAACCAGGCCGAGACCGAATCAGAATCAATAAAATCATTTACAGTAAGTGCAACCTCTTTTTCTTCTTCCTGATCGCTCAATGTCTCTTTCACAATGGTGACATCTTTTCCCGGATATTCCATAAAATGCCGCAATTTGTCTTCCAACGACCTGATAGTTTCCAAAAGGAATGCTTTGTCAGTGAGCCACCATATAGTATTTTCCGGTAAAAATTCAAAAAGAGAAGTCTTGTCACGCCCCTCTCTTTTAAATTTCATATTGGGTATTAATGTAATCTGTGATAGTTTCCTTTCACTCAATTGCGTTTCAGGATCAAAGATGCGGATGGATTCTATGTCATTGCCGGAGAGTTCAATCCGGTAAGGTTTATCATTCCCAAATGAATAAATATCGAGGATACCTCCCCGCATCGCAAACTGCCCCGGTTCATACACAAAATCACTGCGCTCAAATCCCGATCCCACCAATTGACTTAACAAATCATCTATCTGAACACCTACGCCGGATTTCAGCTCTATCATAGCGGAAGAAAATTCTGCCGGACGGATCACTTTTTCAAAAACAGCTTCCGGATAAGTAACCAGGATTTTTTTGCGGGCATTACGATTTGCAAATTTCATCAATGCCTCCGTACGCAGCATCAGGTGACTGCCGTTCATGATATCAAAAAAACCTGCTTTTTTAAAAGAATCAGGGAAATAGAAAATATCCAAAGCATGCAGGATATTTTCCAGGTCATTTTGGAAATAGGCGGCTTCTTCCCTGTCATTCAGGATAAAGACATGGTTATGATCCGTGATATTCCACAACGCTCCAGAGATGAGTGCAGCAGAGGTCCCTGTTAAACCGCGCAGGGAGAGGTTGGCAGGTCCGGACATAGAAAGCCTGGCCGTCAGCGTTTTCATGCGGTCATCCTCACGACAGGCATCCAATAAGGTATTCAAATTCATGATGCGGATGCAAAATTACAACAATTGAAAATTTTGTCATACCTTTTTCCCCAAATTAAAAATTATGGCATTAGCACCCTGGCGAAAAGGCTTTTTCACAAGAATCACACAGGAAACATACAATACCAGGCGTTACTGGATAAAGATCCCCGAGATAGACCAATTCGATTTTACGGCAGGGCAATTTGTGACCCTTGAATTTCCCATTCATGAGAAGCCAGCCAGACGTTGGCGAAGCTATTCTATTGCTTCGGCTCCCAATGGCACCAATGAAATAGAGTTAGTGATTGTATTATTAGAAGGAGGGGCAGGAACAACCTGGTTATTTAACCATGCAAAAGAAGGCGACGAGATACCCATACGTGGGCCTCAGGGTGTATTCACCCTGCCTGATAAAATAGATCATGACCTTTTTTTTATTTGTACCGGAACCGGTATAGCTCCTTTTCGTTCCATGCTGCATCATATCCGGGACACAGGTGGTCCTGCACATGAAAATATTTATCTTATTTACGGTACCCGTACGCAAAAAGATTTTTTGTACCATGATGATATGCTACAATTGGGAAAGGAATTAGACAGATTTCATTACATACCCACCTTATCACGAGAAAAATGGGAAGGAAGGACCGGTTACGTACATCCCATTTATGAAGAGTTACTGACCGCCAGGCAACCTGCACATTTTTATCTTTGCGGATGGAAAGAAATGATCAACGAAGCCAAACAGCGCATTACAACACTTGGCTATGAAAGAAAAATGATCCACCAGGAATTATACGGATAAATTATTTTTCGTTACTCTTCCTCCAAAAACGTTGGTTAATCCCCAAAACTTACCTAAGTTCGTGCCCGAAAATTAATTTCAATTTATGCCAGGTCAAACATCATTACCACGTCAGACGCAAGCTCAGACGCAAACAACCAATTACCTCATACCCACCATTATTATAGGTATCTTATTTTTCGTCTTTGGATTTGTGACCTGGCTCAATAGTACGTTGATCAATTTTTTGAAAATTGCCTGTGAAATAGACAATAACGTGGTGCTTTTCTTTGTCACCTTTGCCTTTTATATTTCTTATTTTGTAATGGCCATCCCCTCCTCATGGGTGCTAAAGGTAACGGGATTTAAGAAGGGCATGTCTGTGGGTTTAGTGGTAATGGCAGTTGGAGCGCTGATATTCATTCCTGCAGCTACCAGTCGGACTTACGGATTATTTTTATTAGGATTATTCATTCAGGGAACAGGACTGGCTGTATTGCAAACAGCCTCTAACCCTTACATTACCATATTGGGACCTATAGAAAGTGCCGCGAAGCGAATCAGCATTATGGGTATTTTTAACAAAGTGGCCGGCGCAATCAGCCCGCTGATATTAAGCGCAGCGATTCTTTCAGGAGCCGACATTTTGGAAAAGAAGATCAGTGTGGCAACTGACGCTGCCGAGAAAGCGCAACTGCTCAATGGATTAGCTGCCAAAGTAATCGGACCTTACATTATCATGGCTATCGTATTATTTTTACTGGCTATCTGGATATGGTTTTCTAATTTACCGGAGGTGGATCAAAAGGAAGAGGAAGAAGAAGAGGATGATCCTGAAATTAAACAACGTCGTTCTATCTTTCAATTTCCCCACTTATGGCTTGGAGTCATTGCGCTCTTCTTCTATGTAGGCTGTGAAGTGCTCGCAGGCGATACAATTGGGCAATATGGAAGAATGCTGGGTTATGATATAAGCCATTATCAAAATTTTACCACTTATACTTTAAGCTTTATGGTGATTGGATATATCATCGGAATAATTCTTATTCCTAAATATGTTACTCAACGGAAAGCCTTACAATTCTGTTCCATATTAGCACTCGTTTTTTCAATATGTGCTATCTTCACCAGCGGATGGGTCACTGTTTTCTTTATTACTTTGCTCGGCCTTGCCAATGCAGTGATGTGGCCGGCCATTTGGCCATTGGCTTTGAATAAATTGGGGCACTTCACCAAAACTGGTGCCGCTTTACTGGTGATGGCTATTGCAGGCGCTGCTGTATTGCCGCTGATATGGGGAGCTATTGCTAATAAAACGACAGATCACCCGCAATGGGCCTACATCCTATTGATACCTTCTTATACCGTCATCCTTTACTTCGCTACGGGCGGTTATTTGGCAGGACTAAAGAAAAAAAATCTTTTGAAGGAAGAAGTGACTGTTTGAACTATAATTTTAAAATTGATTTTCAGGAAATGATTAACCAGGTCAAAGAAAAATTTACTTCTTTATTTCACAAAGAACCGATTATCATTTTATCACCCGGAAGAGTAAATCTGATAGGCGAGCATACCGATTACAATGATGGCTTTGTATTGCCTGCTGCCATTGATAAGCATGTGATAGTAGCTTTGGCTGCCAATGGTACTGATCAATGTAATATTTACGCCAGCGCTTTTGACGAGTTGATATCTTTTCCCGTGGAGAATGAGAGACCTGCCAGGGGATGGATCAATTATATCATGGGTGTGGTTTTTTATTTAAAACAAAAAGGACATCCTGTTAAAGGATTTGATGCAGTATTGGACAGCAATCTTCCGGTAGGCGCCGGATTGTCATCCTCAGCAGCCGTGGAAGGCGCGGCAGGATATGGATTGAGCAGATTATTTAATCTTCATATTGAACGGAAAGAATTGGCTAAGATCGGACAAATGTCCGAGCATAATTTTGTGGGTGTTATGTGCGGTATCATGGATCAATTTGCTAATCTTCTCGGGAAAAAAGATCAACTGATCCGGTTAGATTGCCGCGACTTAAGCTATACCTACTCTCCTTTTCATTTCCCTGAATATAAGATCGTACTCTGCAATTCTATGGTGCATCATTCTTTGGCCTCTTCCGAATATAATGTCCGCAGGCAACAATGTGAAGAAGGAGTAGCTCTCATAAAAAAGCAATTCCCCGAAGTAAAGAATCTCCGGGATGTGACGGAAGAGGTGCTGAATAGGTTTAAGGATTCTATGGATGAAAAAATATACCGGCGCTGTCATTACGTGATCAATGAAAATGACCGCTTGTTAAAAGGATGTGTGTATTTGGAGAATAATGATCTGAATGGCTTTGGTAAGATGATGTATAAAACGCATGATGGATTAAGTAAAGATTATGAAGTCAGTTGCGACGAATTGGATTTTTTAGTTTCTCTTACCAAAGACAGAGAGGAAGTGGCCGGATCGCGCATGATGGGTGGGGGCTTTGGCGGATGCACTATCAATATAGTTAAATCCGATCAGTTGGATAGCTTTTCATATTTTATCAAAAAGAAATATGAGGAAAGATATAGCAAAACACCGGAAATATATGTTACAAGTATTGAAGACGGAGTGAAGGTGGCTAATCATGAATCAATGTCGTTTAGGTAAGGTTATGGGGCATGGTGGCGTCCTCGCCGACCGGTTAACGACATTGAATCGTGAATGGTGAATGGTTTAATAGTGAACTGAAGTAAACAGGGATTTTTGGAATAATGCAACAATGGAACAATCAAACAATGGAACCATAAAACCATTCAATTATATATCCTCATAACTATTATTTACTAAAATGAACTACTGGCTCGTTAAATCCGAACCCTTCAAATATTCCTGGGAACAATTTGTAAAAGACGGCAAGACTTTTTGGGATGGGGTACGCAATTACCAGGCACGTAATAACCTGAAGGCTATGAAGAAAGGCGACCAGGTTTTATTTTATCACAGCAACGAAGGATTGGAAATAGTCGGGCTGGCAACGGTCATCAAAGAATATTACCAGGATCCGACTACGGATGACAACAGATGGGTAGTGGTAGATCTGAAGCCCCTGAAGAAATTGAAAAAGCCTGTTTCCTTAGCTGAAATGAAGGCAGACAAGCATTTCGCTGGCTTTTCCCTGATCAGACAGGGAAGACTGTCCGTATGTGATGTCAAAGAAAAAGAATTCGTAGCTATTATGGGACTGGCTGATACCCGGATTTAATTTTAAACGGCCCTTTCACATCTGGATATCCCTGTTTATGTGATTGAGAAAAGGATCCCGGAGGAATGGGCAGGCATGCAATTTACATCCATTGAGGCCATGGCTGCCAAAGGTCCGAAGAAGTTAACGAATATATTGAGAAAGGACAAAGCGCTCAACTCTCCGCTTCTTTAAACCGAATGCCATATTCTTCTAATTCCTTTAACACAGGTATATACACTTCGGTCATGACAGGGATATGTAAACCGGTTAAATTTACCTTTTTGGTAAGTATCAGTTTGGCTAATATCCCTAACGGCAAACCTACCGTTTTGGCAATAGCCGTATGAAGCATATCTTCACCCATGACGATCAAATACCCGGTGCGTTTTTTTGTTTTGCTTTGAAGTTCATAAATAACGTCATGCTGCATCAGCACCATATCCTTATCATAAGGTTTCATGGAAATTTTTTCAGTCAGCACATACAGCATGATCTGTGCATTGGTTTTTCCACCCAAATGAATGACTTCATCATTAAATAATCCCAGGTACTTTAGTTGTTTTATGGTCCTGGAGTTTTTTTCTGTTTTCAAATAAGCGGCCACTTTTTCTTCCACGGTATGGTGCTGGCCATGAGGCACTTTTTGCATAGTCCAATCCTTATAAGTCAAATGATCTGTATTGATCACTTTTTCGTTATCTGTTAGCCCGAGAGCTATAACAGCCTGCCAGCCTTCACAATATTCAGGATGGCGCAACGTAGCCCGCAGGATGGACGGAACCCCGTCTAATTTATATAACGAAGTATAATGTAAAGAATCCCTGTTAGGATAAAAAGCCATTTTACCTATTTCAGGGAAATCAATTGTGGCATCGTGGTCATATAATTTTTCATAAGGGACTTCTATATCTTTTCCGCCTTCCCTGTAAGATGCACCATCTTTTCCCGCCAGCACTACATTCATCGGATTCCAGGATATTTTATATTTCCAGGGGTTATCATCACTTCCGGGAGCCATCAGGGCGCCACAATAACCCTTAAATGATACTATTTTTCCATCATTATGGCGAATACCATCCAGCATTTTCATGGCAGACATGTGATCAATACCCGGATCCAGTCCCATTTCTCCCATAAAAAGCACACCGGCTTTCCGGATATCCTCTTCAAGCGCCTTCATTTCAGGAGAAATATAGGATGCATACAAAAGATGATTATTAAAGCGGATACAATCTTTAGCTACTAAAATGTGTAATGCAGGCGGTAACAATGAAATGACGAGGTCGGCTCCCTGTATCCATTTTTCACGTGAAGCAGCGTCGTGAATATCAAAGGTATCCGCCTTCACATGAGAAGAATTTCCCACTTTAAAAAGAGCGGCCCGGTAATCCGTATCAATGACAGCCACTTCAAAGTTATAAATTTCCGCCTGTTCTTTCAGATAATCAATCAGGTAAGTAGCCGATTTTCCTGCCCCGAAAAGAATAATTTTTTTCATCTTTTAAAAATAAAACGAATGATCATTATCCCCAAAGTTACCTATTGGCGGTTAATTTTGCATCTTTTATTTGACCGGCAAGGGTCTTTAATAAAATACAAATTGTGATTTAGATAGCGGGAATCAAATGCTGAATGATATCCAACAATGTTCCCGGGAAAATACCTATCCATAAAAGAAAGATAAACATGAGGGCTAACAAGATGCTTGCCGGAACAAAGGATCCACCTTTAAATTTCTGCCTGGGTAATTCACTATGCGTGAACATCATTAATGCAACCCGCAAATAATAATATAATCCGACAAAGCTTGAAACAACTAATACTATCGTTAATATCCAAAGTGAAGAACCAATGCCGGATAGCAACAGATAAAATTTACCCATAAACCCAGCAGTCAGCGGAATGCCTGCCAGCGATAATAAAACCATAGTGAACAAAGCCGCCAGCCATGGCCTTTGCCAGAATAGCCCCTTGTAATCATCCAGATCATACAGCTCATTGTCTTTTCCGGAAAGATAGCTGACAATACCGAAAGCGCTCAGCATGCTGATGAAATAAGTAACCAGATAAAAAACTGCTGCTTTTATGCCTACCACACTGGCTGCTAAAAGCGCCACCATCAAATATCCCAAATGTCCTATGGATGAATAAGCCAATATCCGTTTAATATTCTGCTGCCGCAAAGCCAGCAGATTTCCAATCAACATAGAGGCAATGGCAATGACTGCAAAAGCAATCCACACACTGTTATGCACGCTTCCATTCAAATCGTGGAAGAATCTCAGCAGAAAAGCAAACGCCGCACCTTTGGACACTGTAGCCACGAAAGCGGAAACAGGGGCAGGTGCACCCCCGTAAATATCAGGCGTCCAGAGATGAAAAGGGACTAATGCCATTTTGAACCCAATGCCGGCGATCACTAAAGCCATACCTGCAATAAATAAAATATCTTTGGCAACAGCCGCCGAAATCGTACCCTGCAGTTTGCTTAATTCCATTTGTCCGGTCTGTGCATAGATCAGCGCGAATCCGAACAACAAAATGGATGCCGATACGGCTGCCATCACTAAATATTTAATACCTGCCTCAATGCCTATGCTATCATTTTTCAAATAAGCAATGAGCGAATACATAGACACACTCATGACCTCCAGAGAGAGGAAGAAAGAGATAAAGTGATTGCTGATAACCATGGAAACAGCGCCTAAGGTAGCCAGTATCAATAAAATATAATATTCCTCTTTATGAATATCCCTGGTCTTAAAATAAGGATAAGAGATCGCTGCTATAAAAAATGCAGCGGCAATAATAAGTCCGGTAAAGAACCGGCTGTAGCCATCTGTAATAAATAAGTCTGTCACCTGTGTCCCGTTCACATGGATCAAAAACAACGAGATAAAAGCAAGGGCAAAGGCTGCGAGGCTGAAAATATGCGCAAAAAGATGACATCTTTTCACTGCAATGGAAAGCATCACCACAATGGCAGCCAGCCCCAGAATAATTTCCGGTAAAAGCAAATGTATGTCTGCACCGTTAATCATGATGCACCTCCTTGTTGAATAGCATGGATATCTACTTGTTGTTCTATATGATCAAAGACAGGTTGTGTGGTATGCAATATAGTTTGAGGGAAAAACCCAAGCCAGAAAATAACAATAATAAAACATGCCATCACGATTAATTCCCTGATGGAAAAATCTGCCAGCTTCCATTCTTTTCTGCTTTCCCCTTGAAAGATCCTTTGGAGAATAACCAATGAATAAATCATAGACCCTACCAATCCGATAGCGGCGAGCACACCCCATAAAGCATGTGCCTGGAAGGCTCCGCCTAACACTAAAAATTCCGCGATGAAATTTCCCAGTCCCGGCAACCCTAAGGAAGCCAAAACGAAAATGAGCGTAATACCACCCATCCTCGGCATTTGCTCCCAGAAATTTCCCATCATGCCCATCTCACGGTCTTTCGTTCTTTCATGAATGGCCCCTGCAATAATGAACAATGCGCTGATGCTAATACCATGCGTAACCATTTCCATTAATGTTCCCTGGTATGCCAATGCGGTAAATGAAAAGACACCGACCAATATAAATCCCATGTGGCTTAAGCTTGAAAATGCCACTAATCTTTTCAGATCTGTTTGTGCATACGCCATTTTAGCGCCATATAAAATACCTATAACACCTAATAATAGCATTAGAGGTGCAATAGCATGCGCACTGCGTGGAAATAACGGCAATACAAATCTCAATAATCCGTAAGCGGCTGTCTTAGTCATTAATCCCGCCAGAATGACACTGCCGGCAGTGGGTGATTGCACATAGGCATCCGGTAACCAACTGTGGAACGGGACAGCAGGAAGTTTCACTAAAAAAGCAATTAAGAATCCACACATCAGCCAGAATCCCAAAGGGCCCCAGGAAGAGGTTCCTAATAAAGCGAAATAGTCAAAAGTGTATGTGCCGGTGGCATTTCCGTGAATGAAATACAGACCCAGAATCGCCAATAACATAAGTAACCCGCTGATCTGTGTAAATAAAAAGAACTTAATGCTGGCATATTTTCTATTTTCATAACCCCAAATTGAAAGGATGAAAAACATCGGAACCAACATCAGTTCCCAAAAGAGATAAAACAGGAATAAATCCATAGAAAGAAAAACTCCCACAATACCGGCCAACAACCACAAAGTATTAAAATGAAAGAATCCGCTTTTTTCCCGGACTTCCTTCCAGGAAGCGACAATGCTCAGTGCACCCACGAAGAGGGTGAGTGCAGTCATCACCAGGCTCAAGCCGTCTAAAGCCAAATGGAAGCTGACGCCTAACTGTGGTATCCAGCGGTGATTGAAGTCTGATATCCAAGGCCCCTTATTCAGCAAACTGACGGTGGGAGCATGACTGATCCAAATAATCATTGTGATGATAAGATCAATGATTACCGTGATTAACGCAATAATCCTTCCTGCTAATTGGTTCCATTTACTGATCAACCAGGAAACAAATCCGCCAAACAACAGAATTAATATGAGATCGAGTAATATCATACAAATAAAATAATAGTTAAAGCTACTGCCATCCCCAATACAATCCCACAGACGTACCAGCGCAGATATCCGTTTTGAGTGCGACTGAATATTTTATTCAATAATAATCCCAGGTTGCCAATAGCTTCATATATCCTGTCCACAAAATCATGCTTGTCAATTTTAGAAAGCCATACTACCGGTTTCACCAATATAATATCATAAAGCCGGTCAAACATAAATCCTTTGAAAAAGAATGTATCAATTCCTTTACCTAATCCTGTAGTTTTAAACCTATATAACACTTTCGGAGATTTAAGACAGAATTGCCAGGCTAAATAAACTCCCAGTAATGCAATAATACCTGTGACCACTTCCAGCAGCACCTCCTTATTTTCCATTCCGGCGGCTAATTGCACCTGAGGCATGACTTTATTAACAAGATTGGAAAAAGGTTCAAAATTCCCCCAGGCTTTGGGTATCTCAATAAATCCGGCAATAAGCGATAAGATACCTAAGACAATCAAAGGAATCTTGATACTGTTTTTAGGCATGCGGTGTATTTCTTTCTTCTGCTCGCCAAAGAATGTAACAAAGACCATTCTAAAAGTATAAACAGCGGTCAGGAAAGCTCCTATAAATCCGCAAAGCCATAGCCAGTAACTACCTTTGGCAGATGCCATCGCAAAAAATAAGATTTGATCTTTACTGTAAAATCCCGCCGTTATTAAGGGAATAGCCGCCAATGCACCGGAACCGAAAAGAAAAGTCCAAAAAACAACCGGCATCTTTTTTCTTAAGCCACCCATTTTAAACATATCATGTTCTTCGTCCATGGCTAAAATAACGGCGCCCGCCGCAAGAAAAAGCAGCCCTTTAAAGAAGGCATGGATCATAAAATGGAAAACAGCAGCCGACCATGCTCCTACGCCCAATGCCAGGAACATATACCCTATCTGGCTTATAGTGGAATATGCCAGTACCCTTTTTATATCCCGCTGGGCCAATGCACTAAAACCGGCTATTAATAAAGTCGCCGCCCCGATAATGGCTACAATCAATTGTACTACGGGTGCCAATTCATACAATACATGCATCCTTGCAATCAAATAAACACCGGCTGTAACCATCGTAGCGGCATGTATTAAAGCGCTGACAGGTGTTGGACCTGCCATGGCATCAGGAAGCCAGGTTTGCAAAGGTAACTGTGCTGATTTTCCTAAAGCTCCTCCCAATAAAAGAATAGCCGCCCAGAAAGCGGTTGAAGTGCCGGGTTGCCATTGAGAAGGCGCTTTGGTTAAGATGTCCTGAATATTCAGCGTGTTAAAATCTTTAACCAGTAAAAATAACCCGATGATCATGGCGGTATCACCAAAACGGGTTACAATGAATGCCTTTCTGGCTGCATAGCAATTTTCCTGATCTTTATACCAAAAGCCGATAAGTAAGAAGCTGCACAATCCTACACCTTCCCATCCTAAGTATAAAAGTAAAAGGTTATTCGCCAAAACCAGGGTCAGCATAGAGAATACAAACAAATTCATATAGGCGAAAAAGCGCGGGTAGCCCTCATCTCCCTGCATATATTCCGTGGAATACCAGTGAATGAGAAAACTGACAAATGTGACTACAAAAGTAAAAATGAGAGAAACAGGATCTAAATAAAACGAAATAGCCGGTGAAAATCCATGGACACTAAACCATGTCCATAAGGTTTGCTGATAAAAATATCCTTCCGGAGGGGCAGTTAAAAAATTAATCCCGATAATAATGGTCAGCAAAGCGGCTAATCCTATAGAAGCGCACCCTATAATTCCAATAGCTCTCTCCCGCATCTTTAATCCAAAAACTGCCAGGATCAAAAAGCCGAGCAAAGGTAACGCCGGTATAATCCAAAGAAGATGATAAATACCCATACTAATCCTTTAGTTGGTTTAAAGCATTTACGTCCACCGTCTTATGCTGATGGTGCATTTGGAGTATTAAAGCTAATCCCACTGATACTTCTGCAGCCGCCATCGCTAATATAAAGATGAACATCACCTGTCCGTCTGCCTGCATCCATTTAGCTCCTGCCACTACAAACGCGAGTCCGCATGCATTCAACATGATCTCTAAGCACATTAAGATATAAATGATATTCCTTCTCGTCATGGTTCCAATCAATCCCAGCAGGAATAAAATTGCCGCCAGCAGAAGTCCTTCGTTCGTTGGAATATGTGTCATCATGCCGGTTCCTCCTCTTTTTGTAAAAGCCGGTGATATTCTTTTTGCTTCCTCCTGCCAATGTGATAAGCGCCTATAATGCCTGTCATCAATAGCATGGCCGCCAGTTCCACACCTAAAATATAGGGGCCAAACAGCGTCATCCCCACTTCCTGGGGACTTATTACAGTTAACTGCCGGCCGCTGCCTTTAGTTACGGTAAACACATAAATTAATTCACCCAATAAAATGATACAAAGAATGCCAGGTCCTAACCAGGCTTTATAACTGAACCAGGATTCTTCCATCTTTTCATAAGCCTTACCCAGATTGAGCATCATGATCACAAAGACAAACAACACCATAATGGCGCCAGCATAGATGATCACTTCCAGGGCGGCCATGAACGGCGCTCCCAGCGTGAAGAATACCACTCCTATTGCCAACAGCGATACAATCAGGAATAAGAGGGAATGTATGGCATTCCTCCCCGTGATCACCATAATGGTGGCCAGAATGGCAATGATGGATGCAATATAGAAGATAACGTTCATCAGGGTATTAATTTTTTGATATCTACCGGTTTGTCTTCATTATCTCCGCCGCCTTTTTCTTTAACACCCACGGCTACACCGGCTACTTTATAAAAATTATATCCATGATATTTACCCTGCCCGTCAATCAGCAGATCCTGTTTTTCATAAACCAGGTTCTGGCGGTTATATTCTGCCATCTCAAAATCGGGTACCAACTGAATGGCATAAGTAGGGCAAGCATCTTCACACAGTCCGCAAAAGATACATCTTGAAAAGTTAATTCTGAAAAACTCGGGATATCGTCTTCCCTTCTCATCCTCCGTGGCTTGCAGGGAAATACAATCAACAGGACAGGCTGCCGCACATAAATAACAAGCCACACAGCGTTCCGAATGATCAGGATCACGCGTTAACACTATTCTGCCACGCCATCTCGGCGGCAGATAATTCTTCTTCTCCGGATATTGCACAGTCACTCTTTTGTGAAACATCCGCAAGAACACCAACCACATGGATCTGATATTGCTTAACATTTTAGTTTTATTGTTTTACTGCTTTATTGTTTGATTGTTTTACTGTTTTATTCTTTATTTGAAATATAGTACACATGCTCCCGTTATCAATAAATTCAAAAGAGACAACGGCAACAAGATTTTCCATCCATAAGACATTAACTGGTCATACCGGGGCCTCGGCAATGATGCCCTCATTAAAATAAATATCAGGATAAATACGAACATTTTTATCAAGAACCAAATGACAGGAGGAAGAAAATGAGGTCCCCGCCATCCACCGAAATAAAGTGTTACGATCAATGCCGATATCAGGGTAATACCCAAATATTCGCCGACGAAAAACATCCCGAACTTCATCCCTGAATATTCCGAGTGATATCCCGCTACCAATTCGCTTTCAGCTTCAGGTATATCAAATGGTAAACGATGGGTTTCAGCAATTCCTGCAATGAAGAACACAACAAATCCAACGATCTGGGGAATAAAATACCAGACCTTATTCTGCGCCATCACTATATCATGTAAATTGAAGCTGCCGGCCATTACCACCACTCCCATCAGGGATAATCCCATAAACACTTCGTAAGATAACATTTGTGCAGAACCACGAATAGCTCCCAGAAGGGAGTATTTATTATTGGACGCCCACCCCGCCAACACAATGCTGTAGGCACCTAAAGAGGACATGGCCAAAAAGAATAATAACCCAATATTAAGATTGACTACGGAAATTAACGGAGTAAACGGAATAACGGCAAATGTCATCAGGATACTTATCATCACGATCATGGGCGCCAACACAAAAACCCGTTTATCCGCAAACTTAGGTATCCAGTCTTCTTTAAAAAAGATCTTGATCATGTCCGCCATGACCTGTAAAAGTCCGAAAGGTCCTACCCTGTTCGGACCAAGCCTGTCCTGCCATACCGCCAGCATTCTTCTCTCCACATAGATCAGCCCCGCAGCAATGGTCACCATAACCAGTAATACGAGTACAAGTGTCAGAATATGTGCCCAGATCGGATTCATTATATAAATATTAAATAATATTCAACAAACTTTAACCGTGGGCGTTGCCCACAGCTACTCAGAGCGATGCCTTCAGGCATCTAAAACACTTAATATTAAATTTACATTATATAAAGCCAACATTAAACATTAAACTTCAAACCTTAAACCTTAAACCTTTGTTATCTTTCCCCAAAAAGGAAATTGAACACCCGTTAATCCTTCAAATCCTTTAGGTAAACCCGCTACACCATCGGGTAAAGTATTCTCCTCCTTGACCGGAACATTTATTTTATCTCCACTGAAGGATATTGTTACTTTGTCTCCTTCTCTCAAATTATTTTTATTCAAATCTTTTTCATTCATCGAAATGTATGCAGACGGTATTCTCTCTGCAAGGGCGGGGCCTTTTACACTTAATTCGTCAGACCCGTAAATATGATAAAAAGGAATGATCCACCACTCTCCTTCTTTCTTTGTAAATCTCTCGGGTATTTTATCAAAGTAACCGGATTTGTTTTCTTCAGAAGGCTCTAATAACCTGACTCCCGGATTACCACCATGTAATGATCCGCCGACTTCTGTCTGATACCTGTTGATAGATTGCACCGAATTCCATCCAGGCGACCAGAAGAAAGGAATATCCGCAGACGGCGGAATACCCTGATAGCCTTCCATCGTAAATGATAAAGGTGAATCCTTATCCACAGGAGGTTTTGGCTCACTTACATTGATATTGGCGAGCATCGCTGTCCTTCCGCTGTACCGGGCGGTCTCACGCGGTATCTTTTGGGTCCCCTTCCTGAAATTAGCATCGGGAGCCGCAAATTTTACTTTTTGTAAATCGGGATATCTTTTCACCATTTCATCCACTACCGCATCAAAATTCTCTGCATAGGTATCACTTACTGAATTTCTGAATTCATTCAGCCACTCCCAGCTACTGCAGATATCATTGGAGGGCTTATATACCTGATAAAAGCGTTGTGCCCTGCCCTCATTATTAACTACCGTCCCGGTGGATTCGGCAAAAGTGCCTGCCGGCAATACATAATCTGCTTTTGCCGTAGTCTCATTCTGTAAATTTTCTAATACCAATACATGACCGCAATTTTTAAGAAAATCATCTGCCTTGTTTTTTTCAATCCTATAATAAAGATCATTTTCTGTAATGATCAAAGCGTCTATTCCTCCTTCATTCGCTCTGGCGATTGCATCATCCAAATCTTTCGAGGCCATCATAGACATGCCCGTGGAATTCACTTCGGGAACTGCATAAACCAATCCGGCGTCCTTTCCACTGTCTTTTAAAGCATAGGCAATATTAGCTGCTGCCTGTATGACAGATGAACTAAAAAGACTTGTGCCCGATATCACCAAAGGCCTTTTCGCATTCAGCAGATCCCGGGCAACAGCAGCCACAAAAGCCTGCATTGCATCATCTGCTGTGTCAACCGTTGGCAGTGAATGGTTGATCTGTTGCGCTATGCTAAAACCAGCCCGTGCTATATCGTCAGGAGTGGTATATTGTGATTTCGTAGAAATCTCATCTAATTTCGTATGATGGGTCGTTAATAAATATACGGGGCCGATTTCA
Source organism: Chitinophagaceae bacterium (assembly GCA_004322015.1). Taxonomy (GTDB): domain Bacteria; phylum Bacteroidota; class Bacteroidia; order Chitinophagales; family Chitinophagaceae; genus FW021-bin31. Next base: position 22,970 of record SCQT01000032.1, on the reverse strand, counting down.
CCCTGCACTATTTCCCGGACCGCCGCATCATCCCAATGAGGGATTTTTAAAGCATACGCTTTTTCCCTCGGTTTGTTTTTAGCTGCCTGTCTGACAGCCAGAGCCAGCATAGGTGCAGTGTTGGTAATATCTTCCCCCAGGATCAATACGGCATCATAGCTTTCTACTTCTTTAAGCGAAGGTGTTTTTACTTTCCCCTGGTGAAGAATAGAAATAGCCTGGCTTATCAGAGCAGACTCCTGCTTAGGAATACCTCCGTAAAAATTATTTTCACCAACTAATTCTTTAAGCATGAAATTGGATTCAAGAGACGCTCTTGGTGAGCCTATTCCTATAATATTCTTTCCTGAAAAAATAAAATCCTTGATTTCCTGTAATGCGCTGTCCTTACTCAAATGCTGCAAAGTATTACCTGATTTTTTCAGAGCCTGTTTAATCCGCTTGTCGCTGTTAGCATATTCATATCCGAACCTGCCGCGGTCACAAATGAAATATCCGTTTACATCACCGTTATAACGGGTCAGGATCCTGCGTATTCCACCATAACGTTCGCTTGCCAGTATATTGCAACCTAATGAGCATTGGTGACAGACTGAAGGCGCTGAAGTCAAATCCCATTTCCGCGTATAATGCTTCCTCAATACTTTGTCCGTAAATACACCTGTAGGGCATACCTCTACTAAATTTCCGCTGAATTCATTCTCCAGCGCGCCTTCTTCCTGCCTCCCGAAATATACATCATCATGTGCTGCGAAGACTGCAAAATCCTTTCCACCTGCATAATCGTTATAAAATCGCACACAGCGGTAACATTGAATACAACGGTTCATCTCATGATTGATGAACGGACCCAGGTATTGATTGTAATGAGTCCTTTTTTTAAAAGTATTTCTCCGGTAATTATGCCCTGACATTAAAGTCATGTCCTGTAAATGGCATTCCCCGCCTTCATCGCAGACCGGACAGTCATGCGGATGGTTCAGCATTAAAGCCTCAATATTCCCTGCACGAAAAGCATGTGCCCGCGGATCCTCTATAGAAATCCGGATCCCATTGGTAGCTGCCTGCATGCAGGCCATCACCAATCTTCCTCTTTTATCATTTTCATCCTTGAAATTGACCACGCCGCATTGACGACATGCTCCTACGGAATGCATAGCCGGATGCCAGCAGAAATAAGTCAGGTTAAATCCCAAAGAAAGGCACACTTCCAGCAGGTTTTTACCATCAGGCACCTCATATTCTATGTTATCTACAAATATCTTAGCCATGATCAATCCCAGGGGCATTTATGTTCTTTAATATGTCTCTCAAAATCTTCCCTAAAGTACTTCAATGCGCTTTGTAACGGTTCCATAGCGCCGGGCGCTAATGCGCAAAAGGTGTTGCCGGGTGCCATATAAACGGTTTCAAACGATAAAATATCCAACTGATTCATCATCCCTCTGCCGTGTTCAATTGCATCTAATATCTTAGCAGTCCAGGGCAAGCCTTCCCTGCAGGGTGTACACCATCCGCATGACTCCTGAGCAAAAAACTTCTCCAGGTTGAATACCATTCCAACAGGGCAGGTTTTATCATCCAATACGATCACTGTCCCGGTTCCCATCCTGCTACCCGCTTTCATTGTATTCGTAAAATCCATAGCCACATCCAAATGTTCTTCTGTCAGAAAATCAGTAGATGCCCCCCCCGGCAAAGCCGCACGAAATTTATATCCATCCATCATACCGCCTGCATGTTCTTCTATCAGTTCCCTCAAAGATACCCCTAATGGCAATTCCCAGATAGCAGGTTTCTTTACGTGACCGCTTACGCCATAAAGCTTCGTTCCACCCCCATCCGGCGATTTACTCAATGCTTTATACCATTCCACACCTTTATCTATGATATGCGCAATATTACTGAACGTCTCCACATTATTTACAATGGTAGGTTTGCCGAACAATCCGCTGACCTGAGGAAAAGGCGGCTTGCTTCTTGGGTTCGCCCTTTTTCCTTCCAGCGCATTCAGCAAGGCGGTTTCTTCCCCACACATATATCTGCCCACGCTCGTATGCAGATGCATTTCCACAGAATAATCACTCCCGGCAATTTTCTTCCCCAGGTATCCTGCCCCGTAAGCTTCCTGAATTGCATTTTTTACTCTTTTCGCAGCTTCATGGTACGCCCAACGTAAAAAGATGTAGCTGATATCCGCCTGAATAGCATACGCGCTGATAATCATCCCTTCTATCAGTTGATGCGGGTTACCCTCCAACAACACGCGATCCTTAAACGTCCCCGGTTCCATTTCATCTCCGTTAGCCACTATATACTTTGGATGAGGTGCATGATCACCCATAGGTACGAAACTCCATTTCATTCCTGTCGGGAATCCTGCCCCCCCTCTTCCACGCAGATTGGAATCCTTTACCATCTGCATCACTTCCTGCGGAGTCATCTTCAACGCTTTCCTTAACGCCTGATAACCACCTGCCGCTTCATATTCTTTCAGTGAAAGTACAGAGCCGTCATTTTTAATATGTTCAGTTAAAGGCCTTTCCACTTAATGATTTGATTGTTTATTGTTTGATGGTTTGTTGTTTATTGTTTGATGGTTTGATGGTTATCGCATATACAGATAATTGTTTAAATACTTTGGATTTTCTGTTAACTATTTCACCGGATTAGACTTTGAGCATTGAACTTTGAGCATTGAACGTTGAGCATTGATTATTATTCGTTTTTTTGCCAACTGCCAACTGTCGCTGCTTCCTGCCTACTGATATCTTTCCAGTATGTCGTCTATTTTCTGCGGTGTCAGATCCCGGTATAGATCTTCATCAATGATCATTGCCGGAGCATGATCACAGGTACCGAGACACGGAATAGGCAGAAATGTAAAACGTTTATCGGGCGTCGTTTCTCCAAATCCTATTTTCAGTTTATTTTTTATATGATCTTCAATCTTTTCGTATCCTAAAATATAACAACTGACACTGTTGCATAAATGAATAACATGTCTTCCCACAGGTTGCCTAAAAATAATATTATAGAATGTAGCCACTCCGTCAATTTCATCCGGTGACATTTCCAGCAAGGTAGCCAGTTCCTTCACAGCATCATCTGAAACCCATCGGTTATGATTCTGCACAATCTTCAGCGCTTCAATACATGTGGCACTCTTCTTGGGCACATGATGAAAAAGTTCTGTGATTTCTTTTATTGCCTGGTCCGGTATTACTTTTGTTTCAGCCATTGTAAAAAATATTATCTGTCCACATCCGACAATACATAATCCACACTTCCTAAAATAGCCATTAAATCAGGTATGGTATATCCCCTACTAATATATGGCACAAATTGTAAATGAGGAAATGAGGGAGTCCTGATCCTTGTACGATAGGATGTAGTGCTTCCATCGCTGATTAAATAATAACTATTATACCCTTTGGTAGCTTCCACTCCGAATATCGCTTCATTAGGCGGAATGACAGGCCCCCAGGTTACGTTCAGAAAATGATTGATCAATGTTTCAATATCATACATTGTCTTTTCTTTTCGGGGGGGGGTCGTTACCGGATGAGATGATTTATAATCTCCTTCCGGCATGTTTTTCAGACATTGCTCAATAATCCGCAGGCTCTGCCGCATTTCTTCCACCCTCACCCATGCACGATCATAACAATCCCCATTTTCCCCCGTCGGGATATCGAATTCAAAATTCTCAAATCCGGAATAAGGTTGTTTTTTCCTGAAATCCCATTCAAATCCTGTAGCGCGCAATCCGGGGCCGGTAATACCCCAGTCAATGGCTTCTTCTGTAGTATATACGCCGATCCCCACCGTACGTGCTTTGAACAGGCTGTTCTTCATCACCATTTTATCATACAACTTCAGTTGCTTAGGGAAATAATCCAGGAAATCTCTGATCATCGTATCCCATCCTTTAGGAAGATCTTGTGTCACTCCTCCGATGCGGAACCAATTGGGGTGCATGCGGTCTCCGCAAACGGCAGACACTATGTCAAAAATTTTTTCACGGTCATAAAATGTCAGGAATACCGGCGTCATCATTCCCAGATCCTGCGCGAACGTGCCGTACCAAACCAGATGGCTCGAAATACGGAATAACTCACTCATCATGATCCGGATAACCTGGGCACGTGGCGGGACTTCTATTCCTGCCAACTTTTCCACTGCCATCACATAAGGGAAATTATTCATTACGCCACCCAAATACTCTACACGGTCTGTATAGGGGATATAGGTGTGCCATGATTGCCTTTCTGCCATTTTCTCCGCACCACGGTGATGGAAGCCTATGTCAGGAACGACATTGACGATATGCTCGCCATCCAGTTGCAATACCAGTCTCAATACGCCATGGGTGCCCGGATGCTGAGGGCCCAGATTGAGAAACATCAGTTCATCATCCCCCGAAACCTGATCCAATCCCCATTCTTCAGGTTTAAACTGCAGCAAAGCCTGTTCTTCTTCCTGCTTATCTTCAGGCAATTGAAAAGGACCCATTTCCGTAGCCCTGGCCGGGTGACATTTTTGTAAGGGATGCCCCTTCCAGCTTTCAGGCATTAATATTCTTTTCAGGTAAGGATGCCCGTCGAAATGCACGCCGAACATATCATATACTTCGCGTTCATACCAATTAGCGGAACTCCATATATTTGTGGCGGTTTTTACAGAAGGCTTTTCAGAAATCAAAGGCACCTTTAACCTGATAAAACTATTTCTCTCAAAAGAAAGCAAAGTATAAACAATAGTAAAACGGCTGTCCGGCTGACCTCCACGATAATTTCTTGCCTGCTCGTCAATAGCGCTCAGGTCATGTAACATTTTAAAGGGACGGTCAACAGTATTTTTTAAAAAGGACAGTACTTCTATAATGCAATCTCCTGATATCCAGCAGGTAGGAAATTCGTCTTTCGTATTTTGAAGCTTAAGAAAACCTGCTCCAAATCCATTTTGTAAAGCAGAAACAATATCGTCTGTTCCGGACATGATTGCTTGTTACTGGTTATTAGTTATTTAGTTAATACCGAAAGTCAGTGATTGAATATTGATTATTGATGGTTTGTTATTCATTATTTGTTCATCAGATCACAGATCAAAAAATCAGACATCAGAGATCACAAATCACACTTCATCCGGTGGCCTTATCTCTGTCATTTTCATCCTTTCTTCTCTCTTCAGATCGCGCATAGATACCTTTTCCGGTTTTATAATTCCCTGATCGCCTATGGTCCATCCCAAAGGCCTCTTTTCTTTTCCAACCTGTTCTCTGAGCAATAATATTCCTTCCAGGAAGGCATCAGGACGAGGAGGACAGCCCGGCACATATACATCTACAGGCATAAATTTATCTACTCCCTGTACTACACTATAGATGTCGTACATACCACCCGAATTCGCACAGGATCCCATGGAGATAACCCAGCGTGGAGCCATCATTTGCTCGTACAACCGTTTGATTACAGGGGCCATTTTTATAAATACCGTTCCGGCCACTATCATCATATCTGCTTCCCTGGGCGTTCCCCGGATCACTTCTGCCCCGAAACGTGCAATGTCGTATTTGCTTGTAATACTCGTAGCCATTTCCACATAGCAACAGGACAAACCGAAATTAAAAGGCCAGATAGAGTTTTTTCGTCCCCAGGCTATAAGATCTTCCATCCTGGTAAGTACGACGGATTTCTGCACTGTCTCTTCAAACGAACCACTACCCGCCGTTGTTATCGTAGGATTGGTTATTTTACTTGTCCACCACTTCATTATGATTAACTCTTTTTAATTTTACGTTTGTATGCACGCAATATTTTCTTTCCTTCAGGACCAAAATTGAGCGCTCCTATACGCCATTCATAAATTAAAACGGCCACTAATACGACAATAAAAATCACAATAGCTACATAACCCGTCCATCCCAAAGGCCGGATAGCGATCGCCCAAGAAATGATAAAAACCGCCTCCAGGTCGAAGATCACAAAAAACATGGCGATCAGATAAAAATGCACAGGGAAAAGAAACCTGGCGGTTCCTGTAGCAGTAATACCTGCTTCATATACTTCATCCGTTTCCTTTTCCTGATGACGTTCACCAAGAAAGTAAGAAGCAAGCAACATTCCGCCGGTCAGCAATACCACTAAAATTCCATACACTAAAAAAGGCCATAAGGTTGGATATGAAGAAGGAGGCATATTTGACTGACTTTAAATTCTTTGGCACTGCAAGGTAAGAAATAAAAATAACAAAACTAATAAAAAAAGATAAAAATATATTTTTTTCAATAAGCCATCAGTTAATATTCAAAATTGATATATGCCTTCCTGTTACTATATCTTTTAATCTTGCATCCCGATTATAAGATGTATAAAAAAAGGATTGCATGATATACGATCCTTTTATTAACATTCTAAGATTTAAACGGTTCAAATTCCGGATCATTTTTCCAATCCTTCTCTGGCATCACATTTATTTTTTGCTCGCATCATCTCCGCTGTCATCCGGTAAATATCGTTGCTATCCGTTGACTTTCTCCAATTGCGCTGCTTCCGCAAACTTTTTCCTCTTAGCCGCTAACCCTTTCATCAAATCGTCATACGCATCAATGAACTTTTGAACTCCTTCATATTCCAACTGCCGGGTGATGAAATCTATATCAATATCAAAATGCTTCAGATCACTGAAGACCTGTTCTGCTTTATTTAAATTATCTTCAATGGCATTTTTTTTCAATTTCCCATGATCCGAAAAGGCATCAATAGTTTTATCCGGCAAAGTGTTCACCGTTTCGGGACCTATCAGGGCATCTACATACATCACATCGCTGAATTTGGGATCTTTCGTGCTGGTACTTGCCCATAATAACCGCTGTACATGTGCGCCAGCTTTTGCAAATTTTTCCCATTTCCTCCCTTCAAATAATTGCTTATAGCGCTGGTAGGCTAATTTGGCGCTGGCTATACCCGTCTTACCAAATAATGATTCGGGTTTGGGTTTCTTTTTTTGAAAAACAGGGATATTATATTGATTCAACGTCTGATCTACCAGTACGTCTATCCTGCTGAGGAAAAAGCTGGCAACGGAAACTGTCCTGCCAACAGGTTTCTTCTCCTCTATCCTTCGCTTCACAGCATTGATGTAAGCCTTTGCTACTTCTTCATATCTTTTAATGGAAAAAAGCAAGGTTATATTAATATTAACACCCTCATATAGCATTTGCTCAATAGCCGGAACACCTTCCTTAGTACCGGGTATTTTAATATAACAATTAGCTTTATTAACCATCTTGTACAGCCTGCGTGCTTCTTTTATGGTTCCTTCCGTATCCCGCGCTAAATAGGGTGACACCTCTAAACTCACAAAGCCATCAGTGCCGTCGGACTTTTCATAAACGGGCATGAGTATATCACATGCATCCTGCACATCTTTTACTGTGAGCGCATCATAGATTTCCGGGGCTGTTTTTCCGGCTTTTGCCAAAGATTTTATCTGAGCATCATATTCATTTCCCTCAGCAAATGCTTTGTGAAAAATACTGGGATTAGAAGTAATGCCGCGTAAACCCTGTTCATTTACCCGTTTTGCAATTTCGCCACTGGTTATTTTTGTACGCGTCAGATTATCTAACCAATAGCTTTGCCCGTATTTTAATAATTCTATTAAGTTGTTCATAACGATTTTGTTTTATTAATAATATTTTCTACAGTAAACCCAAATTTCTCAAATAATATTTTTTCAGGTGCGGATTCACCAAAACGGGTAATACCAATCACTTTTCCCTTCTCTCCTACCCATTCTTCCCATCCTTGCGGAGAACCGGCTTCCACCGCCAGCCTTTTCGTACAGGACGGAGGCAATACTTCATCACGATAGGATTGCGGCTGTTCCCTGAAAACTTCCCAGCTCGGCATGCTGATTACCCTGGCGTTGATCCCTCCTTTTAATAAAGCAGCCTGCGCTTCCAGGATGAGGTACACTTCGGATCCGGTAGCTATCAATAAAACATCAGGCCTGTTGCCTTGTTCAGGCGATAAAACATACGCTCCTTTCTTCACTCCTTCTGCGCCGGCTACCTTGCTTCTATCGAATACAGGCAATTTCTGCCTTGTCAATACAAGCATAGAGGGTCCATCCATTCTCTCAATTGCCATTCTCCAGGCGTAAGCTGCTTCATTGGCATCTGCAGGCCGTATTACATGTAAATGCGGCATGGCTCTTAACGATGCTAAATGTTCAATAGGCTGATGCGTTGTTCCATCCTCACCCAAACCAATAGAGTCATGGGTCATGACATAAATTACAGGCAGCTTCATAATGCATGCAAGACGAATGGCCGGCCTGGCGTAATCCGTAAAAATAAAGAAGGTAGCCGCATAAGGACGAACGCCGCCATGGACCGCCAATCCCGAACTGGCAGCGCACATGACATGTTCGCGGATACCATAAGCGATGTTTCTGTTTTGATAGTTCTGTCTTTCAAAATAGCCGGAAGATTTGATCATGGTTAATGTGGAAGGCTCCAGATCGCCGCTGCCGCCAATCAGCCAGGGAAGCTGAGGCGCCACGGCATTCAGGAAGTCAGCGCTGATCTGCCTCGTGGCTTTCGGACCATCGGCAGGTTGATATGCTTTTACCGCTTTATCCCAACCAACAGGTAATTTTTGACTTAAATATCCTTCGAACTGTTGATAAAGATCTGCATGCTTAGCTTTATATTGACCTATCAACGCATTCCAATCCTTTTCTAATGCAGCCCCCTTTCCTATCATTCCGTTCATGTGTTCTTTTACATCATCGGGAACAAGGAACTGTGAATCTTCCGGCCATCCGTAAAACTTTTTGGTCAGCCTGATTTCTTCCGCCCCCAAAGGAGAGCCGTGTGCGGCAGGTGTATCCTGCTTGTTGGGAGAGCCGAAACCGATATGAGTGCGTAAAAGTATCATAGAAGGTTTATCGGACACTTCCCTTGCCTTTCGGAAGGCTTCAGAAATAGCCTGAAGGTCATTCCCTTTATCGCCCAGATCCTGCACATGCCAGTGATAGGCTTCAAACCGTTTGGCAACATCATCTTCATAGGTGATGTCGGTGTGGCCTTCTATTGTGATATAGTTATTGTCGTATAAGCAAATGAGCTTTCCCAGACCTAAATGCCCGGCGAGGGAACCTGCTTCATGAGAAGCTCCTTCCATCAGGTCGCCGTCACTGCAAAATACATAAGTATAATGATCCACAATTTTTTCTTCCTTATTAAAGACAGATGCGAGATGAGCTTCAGCCATTGCCATACCTACAGCCGTCATGATCCCCTGGCCTAAAGGGCCTGTAGTCGTTTCTATACCCGGCGTCATGCCGTATTCCGGGTGCCCGGGTGTAATGCTGTCCCATTGTCTGAAGTTTTTAATATCTTCGAGAGAAATTTCATATCCCGTCAGGTGTAAAACGGCATACTGCAACATGGAGGCATGACCGTTAGACAGTACAAACCGGTCTCTGTTAAACCACTTTGGATTTTTGGGATTGTAGCGAAGATGGTTCATCCATAATTCGTAAGCAGCCGGAGCAAGCGCCATGGGCGTTCCCGGATGCCCTGAGTTGGCCTTTTGGACAGCATCCATAGCCAGGCAACGAATGGTGTCAATACTTTTTTGCTGAATTGTCATTGATTGATTTTTTTCTTTTAAACAAACTATTTTTTCTTTTGTTCCCTTAACATACCTGAATACTTATGAGAATGCACAAATTTAAAATTATTTTCTTTGACATAGGAGGAGTTTTACTGACTAATGGCTGGGGGCACGTTTCCCGCCGGAAAGCGGCACAACAATTCGGGTTGAATTATGAGGAAATGGAGGTATTACATCAGTTTATTTTTAATATATATGAAATCGGCAGTATTACGATAGAGGAATATCTGGAAACCGTAGTCTTCAATCACCACCGTGATTTTACGATGGAGGAATTCATGAATTTTATGTATGCGGAATCCGCCGAACTGCCGGGAATGCTTGATTGGCTGAAATCATGGAAGAGAGATTGCGGCATAAAGATATTTTCTTTAAATAATGAAGGTAAAGAGCTGAATGATTACCGCATTAAAAAGTTTGGGCTTCATGAATGTTTCGATGCCTTCATTTCCTCCTGCCAGGCTCGTATGAGAAAGCCTGATCCGCGGATATATCACCTGGCTATGGAGGTGGCCCATGCCCAACCGGAGCAATGTCTTTACTTTGATGACCGCTTAATGCTGACCGAGGCTGCCAAAAAACAGGGCATGCAGGCATATCATCATGAAAATTTTGAAGCCACAAAGAAAATTCTTGAAAATTTAACGTCATGAATCATACAGATCAGATAACAGAGGATCATTTTATTCCGGCAGACGTGCCGCATGATAAAACGGATACATTTAAAAATAATTTTAACGGGGCGACCGGCAATACAGGGAGGTTGATGTTATTTGCAGGGGATCAGAAATTGGAACATTGCAACAATGATTTTTACGGACAGGGCATTTCTCCGGATGATGCCGATCCCCGGCATCTCTTTCAGATTGCTTCTGAAGCACATATCGGTGTATTTGCCACCCAGTTAGGATTAATGAGTCGCTACGCTTTGCAATATCCGGATGTCCCATATCTGGTAAAGTTGAATTCCAAAACCAATTTAGTTTCTTTTAAACAAAGAGACCCCTTGAGCAGAGCCTGGTTCACGGTGGATCAGGTAGTGAAATTCGCAGAAAGTACCGGATTAAAAATTGCAGGCGTAGGATATACCGTGTATCCGGGTAGTGATTATGAAGCGGAGATGTTAAAGGAAGCAGCACAGATCGTGCATCAGGCACATCTAAACGGATTATTTGCCGTATTATGGATGTATCCCAAAGGAAAAGCTGTCAGTGACGAGCATGACCCGCATCTGATAGCGGGTGCAGCGGGCATAGGCGCTTGCCTTGGCGCTGATTTCGTAAAGCTGAAAGTGCCGGAAAAGAACGGGGAGTTCAATCCGGATATGATGAACGAAATTGTTGCTGCTGCAGGCAATACGGGCGTGCTTTGTGAAGGCGGAACCAAAGAGAACGAAACACTTTTTCTCCAACAATTACATGACCAGATCCATTTAGGCGGTGCGCGCGGCAGCGGAACAGGCAGGAATATTCACCAACGGAGTTTGCAGGATTCCATCAAAATGGCCAATGCCATTCATGCCATTACCCTCGAAAATAAAACGGTGGAAGAAGCAGTGCAGATATTGTAACAAATATCTGCATCAGTATTTCTATGAATTCTAAGAAAACAAGGACAGAGTTAAACAGGAAAGGAGGAGCTAAATTGTCATTATTGTTTCTAAATAAAAAAGGCGGGAGATCCCGCCTTTTTTTAAAACTTTCCACCTTAACCAACTTCTATCATCTTGGGTGGCTTCTGCTTCGCTTCTTCGCGTTTTGGAATAGTAAGATGTAAAATACCATTCTTATACTTTGCCTCGATCTTATCCTCATCCACTACTTCTTTAGGAAGCTGGAACGTACGCTGGAATGCCTGATAGCTGAACTCTCTGCGGCTGTAGTTTCCGTCATCATGGTCTTCAGAATGCTCTGATTGTTCCGAAGAGATACTTAATAAACTGCCATCCAGTGTTACTTTAAAATCCTGCTTCGACATACCCGGTGCTGCCATCTCTACCTCGTAATTATCGGCTGTTTCCCGGATGTTGCATGCGGGAAGTGAAGTATTGGTAGAAGAAAAATTAGGCAGTCCACCACCAAAAAAATCCCGCATAAAAAAATCATCTAACCAACCTCCTAAAGAGGGTAAGGTGCGGTCCGATCTTCTGATAAGTGCCATAATTACCTCCTTTTTTTTGAGTTATTTATTAAATAATTTTATCAGGAAAAAAACAATTAAAATGCCGTTTCAGAAATTAAATTAATCTCTGAAAAAATTACATTTCATAAAGTCATTTTGACATTTATTACTGACATTTTCGAAACCTTTCCGCTTCCAAAATTTTCTGTTCTGATAATAGAACTACGGCGTATGCTCTTTAAGCGGGATTATAAAAACAGGGATATGCGAGTGATGTAATACTTTTTCCGCCACGCTTCCCATCAACAGTTTATCCAATCCCTTCCGGCTGTACATTCCCATCACAATAATATCAGACTTTAATTCATGAACCGCTTCAAAAATGGCATCGGATACATCTCCTTCTTTTAACATGGTCGCTAAAGAATCGTCTCCCAAATGTTGCTTAGATCTCAGGAGGAAGTTATGGGCTGCTTTTTTCAAATCATCCAGGCTGATATTTTCCCACAATGTAGCTGCATTATCCGATGCATCATAACCGATGATGGGCGAATATTCAATGGAAGAATAGTAAGTCACTTCACGAAGCACGTGCAATAAAGTCACTTCGGCATTCATGGATTTAGCTAAGGTAAATCCCTTTTCAGCCACTATTTGGGCGGAGGAGTCATAATCTAAGGCGATGAGTATTCTTTTCATCCCACCAAAGATAAATCAAATCATACTATTATCCGGCTTAATGAATTATTAACAACTGCGGGCCCCATTATTATCTGACGGGCATCTTAGATAGTATCGTCATAATCGCTTCCTTAAACGGCACCAAAGAATTCCAAAACCTCCGATCCTTATCTACCCCTTCTTCCCCGCTGTCAATAATTTCGCATCGTTTTATCACCCATCCTGCAAGTTTGTCAGTGATTTGCAATGGGAATATTCTGGTAGCCAGTACGGTAAAATATTCAAAATAAACATGACCATATATCTCAATCAGCATCGAATCATCTGAAACTCGCAAAGCTTTGTTATATTTTATTAAATAATCCCCCTTGATCAGGCGGATTAATCCCTTCACAGCTTCATCGGGATTTTTAGATAACAGAAATTCGAGCGCTTCATCATTAGTGATATGCACAACTCCTGGTTTAAAGGAAACCATAATCGTATAACCACTGATGTTATATTCTTTTCCCATCTTTGTTTATTAACGATACCCAACCATGCGAAAATAAGGCGAACAATCTATTGGAGCCTGAGATGTTCGAACGATTGCCAGTATTTGTCCTTATAAATATCATACATAAAATCCACCCTTCCCTTATAATCTGACATCAATTGATATAATACTTTCGAAGGTTTCCTGAAGTCTTTGCAGGCATAATAAATTTCCCGGATACTGTCTGAGGTTTGCCTCCCGATATTCAGATAGCCATCCTGATCTTTCAACTCTTCAGAGATATCTTCTTCAAAGGCATTGAGCAAATCGTATGTATCATCATCCGGCATGCCCGTTTTATAATGTCCTTCGAATTTAATCCCTGCCTTTAAAATCCAGGGATGAGAAGCCTTTCTGTCCCACTCCAATAAAGTAGTATTCACAATGGCAATGATGGGTTTCCCGTTTTGCAAGATGCCTTCCAGGCTGGCATATCTGTCATTTTTAGTATTATGTCTTATACCTTCATACTTTTCCAGGAATTCCTTTTCTCTCCAGGTTAAAAAATCTTTCAGTTTGGCTGCAGGCACAGGCTCTTTTTGGACGTGTTCCGGTCCGATGACATTCAGATTATCTATGGTATTAATGAAATTTAATTCACCCAAATAATTATCCAAAAAGATGCAGGCGCCGCCGGAGAATATTTCTTTATTTTCTTCCTTGTAATCTTTGTGAATAATAGTAATATCAATAGCATCTGGATATTCCGGATGATCATTGGAATAAAAAGAGAGTATGTCTTTATCGAAAGTATGGCCTTTCATTTGGATAGTGGCATCCTGAACCTCACTCTCTTGCTTCAATGCGGTAAATTTCCATCCGGCAACGGAAGGGGCCGCCCGTACAAGTTCTTCCACAAATACTACATTTTTTACCACACCATCAGGAGTAAAAATTAATTCGGCAATATTCTCGTCCACCATTCCTGCCAAATAGAAAATACCGTCTTTCAACTCACCCAGTTTTGCAGTAAGTTTTTGAAAAAAGGATTTTTCAATACGATTGCCCGTCTTCACCGCATTGAAAAAATCAGGACTGTTCTCCTCAAACCAATTCCAGAAATTGTCATAGGTATTCATATCATCCCCCTTTCTTGTAAAAAGCTTTTAGTTAAATTCACAATGAAGTTAAAATGATATCATTTTATCCTGCTTTAACTGTTTCTTTGCCTTTTCGGCATCTTCCGGCGTATTCACATTCATCAATGCTCCTGGATGCGGAGGTTGCAGCATAGTTTTATCACTATTAATTAATACTTTTCTCGGGCAAGTGTAACCCCGTCCAAGGAAGTCTAATAAAACCGGATAACTCTGTGGCTCCCAAACAGTGATCAAAGGCTCGGGTAAACCGTCGTGCGGACTTTCAAAAGTAGTGGCAATGGACTGTGGATTCCTTTTATCTACTAAATATTTAATAGTCGCTTCATCCACTAATGGCAGATCACAGGCAACCACCAGCCATGCTTTAGTGCTGTCCGAACGAAGCGCCGAAAGGATTCCTCCGTAAGGGCCTAAATTTAAAAAGGTATCTGTCAAAGTTTTATAATTGGTATCTATTTCCTTCTCCTGGTCTGCACGGCAGGAAATAAATACATCTTCACAAAAGTTTTTTAATAAATCAGCTACATGATAACGCTGTTCTTTCCCGTGCCATTGCATTAAACCTTTATCACTTCCCATCCGTTTGCTTTGGCCGCCTGCCAATACCAATCCGTTGATGGCGGGGAAATTATTTTCTTTTGAAATCATGTTTGCCTCCCGTTTTCTCCATGAGTTTTAATTCTCTGATCACTATATCGTGACTCAATGCTTTGCACATGTCATAAATGGTAAGCGCCGCCACAGATGCACCGGTTAATGCTTCCATTTCCACACCGGTTTTAGCTTCTATACTTGCCGTACACTGAATAACCAATTCCTGCTGCTCATTCAATTGAACATTCAATTCACAATTTTCCAATCCCAGTGGATGACATAAAGGAATCAATTCGCCTGTTTTCTTCGCCGCCATAATACCCGCAATGATCGCTGTCTGGAACACCGATCCCTTTTTTGTCTTAAAATCATTCTCCTGTAATGCTTTTAAAACCTTCTCCGGCAAAGTTACAATACATTGTGCCATAGCTGAGCGATGGGTGATGCCTTTGTCACTCACGTTAACCATAACAGGTTGAGATTTTTCATTTAAATGTGTAAAGCCGGCCATAACTAATTATTATATCTCCACACCCTGAACACTTCTCCTTTTTTAAACTCATCTTTCTCCAAAGGTAATTCCATAAATGCATTCGTATGAAGCAAATTAATAAAATCTCCCGAACCATTTCCCTCCAAAGGACTTGCCAGCCATTTTCCTTCCTTATTGACCGAGAGTTTTACCTGGGCAAAATATTGGAGGGGATGAGGAAAGTAAATGTCATTAGCCAGTATGGCAAATTCGGGTATGTCACCTCGCCATTGCAAAGACCTTTTTAACCAGGGAATAAAATACCGGTGCAGACACATAAAACCTGAAACGGGATTGCCGGGAAATGCGAATACCAATACCCGTTTCTCATATTTTCCAAACCAAAATGGTTTACCCGGCCTTTGCCTGACTTTATGAAATAATTTTTCAACCCTCAGTTCCCGTAATGCTTCTGGCACATAATCGAATTTCCCCATGGAGACACCGCCGCTCAGCAGAATAACATCATACGCTTGCAGGCAACGATTTAATTCGGTTTTTATCAGGTCCGGATCGTCTTGTAAATGAACAGTATCTGCATGAATTTGAAAAGACTTCAGCGCTGTCTTAATCATATAATCATTTGACCTTCTCAACTGGTATCCGGATGGTATTGTATCTGCACTTACCATTTCATTACCGGTAGTTATAATTACGATATGCGGCAATTCCATAACTGATAATTTAGTTTTACCAACAGAAGCCGCCAGGCCCGTCAAGACAGCATCAATAATTATTCCTTTTTCAGCTACTTTTTCACCCTGTCTTTTATCTTTTCCTTTAGGATGAACGTTTTGGGCTTTTTTTATTTCAGGAATGCGAATGACGGCTATTCCATTCTCTATGCGAAGATCTTCATAGCGGATCACGGTGTCAACCGAATTATGCAAAGCAGCGCCCGTCATAATTTCTACACATTCAGCTTTATTTTCTATTCCAACAGGGTGCTCTCCTGCTGCCTGAGTAGCCTTTATGTTAAACTGGAGAATGCCTTCTTCCCATGCGCCAAACTGAATAGCTATTCCATCCACCGTAGGGTGATTAAAAGGCGGTAAATCCCGATCGGCAAAAATATCTTCCGCCAATATTCTTCCCCATGAGCTTTCAAAAGGAACTTCTTCCGATCTGAAACTCTCCACGTGCGATTGAATAATGGATTCTGCTTGTTCTACGGTAATAAATTCCATAAGGCTCAAAAAACTTTATTCACGTTGATGATCGTTTTGTTTTTCATGTATGAATTCAGATAGTAAATTATCAAGTGTGGGTGTTTTAACAGAAAATTTATGTACTGTTTGTAATACTTTTTTTGCTGTTAATTGCATCTCACCTGTAGCTGCGTTTACATGTGGAGCCATAGCCCCAATGATCTTAAAGCCTTAAGTCCTTCACGAACAGGCATTACCATTTCCCAAATGCCGTTTTTATCTTTTCTCATCTGCATACCGGTCTTCTTTAAAATCTGCAGCCGCTCTCTTCTCGTCAATACGGTACATCGCAGCTACTTTCATATAACTCTAAAGCATAGACACTGCCTATAACGCCTGCCCCGAAGAAAAGAATTTTCATATAGATTCGAATAACAGAATTCTTTCAATGGAGAAGAATACCACAGAACTTTCTAATTTAATTTCAATAGCCTTTTTAAATTTGTATTTAATTCACTGATCTGTTGTCCGTTAAGGCAGCCAAGTCTGCCTAATGCAAGTTTTTTTTCAATGCATGCAATTTTGTTTAAAAGAATTAGAGAATTCTTTTTTAATCCATTTACAGAATCAGGGTGGATAAATATATCAGTATCGTGTTGCCACTTCAATTGTGAGGTCACAAAACAAACGGTTAAATCCATTTCACCTTCAATTAAGACGACTGCTGGCCTCAATTTACTGCCGCTTAGATCAGAAAATGGGAAAGGGATAAGAATAATATCACCTTTACTCATGGAATCTTTCTTTTAAATCAGATACAGAATATAGATCTTCTTCATCTTTTAAAAATTGGAATGATGAGCTTTCAGAAACCAATTGTTGAATGCCCTCAGTCAAAGTCTGATCTTCATACTTACTTAATACAAAATCAGCAAAGTCAGAAATTTCCTCTGCCTTTTCTTTAGGGAGCCTTCTAATAGCTTCTATAGTTCGTTCCAAGATTGCCTGTTTTTCCATCCGGTAATTTTTTCCAAAGTTAATATTTTATTGCTATCCACTATTGTACAAGAATGATTAATAAGGTTATCTCTACGGATAGAGAGGTTACATGGTATTCAACCTAATTTTCTTCCTTAACCAAATCATTGCCCTTCCCTCTTTTACCCCCCAATCGTTGCCATTGACTCATGAACCGGTTCATGATTGTCCCTGTTCTTTTCCGCTTCCCATCCGTCTTTTGCCTTGGTAGAAACGATATGTCGGATCCATTCTTTCAACCCCTCATCTGAAGCGCCCTCCCGCAATATATCCTTGATATTCACCTTTCCATTATCGTACAGGCAAGTTCTTATGATTCCTGACGGGGTAATACGGATCCGGTTACAGGTGCCGCAAAACAGACGGGACCAGGCAGCAATAATCCCCACATTTCCCAAATGTCCGGGAATATGATAATTATAAGAAGTGGAATTCGGCGCGTCCGGAATTTTTTGAATATCCGGGAAATGCTCCCGAATATGTGCTAATATCCGTTTATAATTCCAGTGTAGTCCCGCTTGATAACTTCCGCCGTTGAAAGGCATTTCTTCAATAAAGCGAATGCTGACCGGCAACGATTTTGACAGTCGAACCAAGGGAACAATGTCTTCAATATTCAGGTTCTCCATCACCACAGCATTGATCTTTATTTCAACATTATATTTCAGCAAGGCATCCAGCGTGCGAAGCACATTGTCCAACTCATCTCTGTGCGCTATGCGGATAAAACGTTCTTTATCAAGAGTATCCAAACTAAGATTTACGGATCTGACACCTATTCTTTTCAATTCAGGGACAAAAGGTGCCGTAACCACCCCATTGGTAGTAAGTGTTAACTCATGAAGAGCCGCCAGGGAGGATATCTTTTCCAGGAATTTAATCAAATCCTTTCTTACAAATGGTTCCCCGCCCGTAATCCTGATTCTCCGGATACCCATTTCTACAAAAAGGGAACAGATCCGGAGCATTTCTTCATCCGTCATCAGCTCACTTTTCCGAATCCAGTCGAGGCCACCGACGGGCATACAATAAGTGCATCGCAAATTGCACCGGTCTGTAACTGCCAACCGTAAATAATCTAACTTTCTTCCATAATTATCCACTAACATATCCAAGAGATTGTAATAAAAACCAAAGATCAAGTATCTGCATACAGATCAAAATATTCATCATCCTCATTTCTGCCGCCATAACCTTTACCGATATGCTCGTGAGATTCCAGAAATTCAATGGATTCGATCCATTTGACCATTTTGTAGCCCAACTGATTTTCAATACGCAATCTTAACGGAGCGCCATGGGCAATAGGTAATGGTTTATAATTCATTTCCCATGCAAGAATGGACTGCGGTTTCAGACAATTATCCAGGGTATGCGTATCATAATATAATCCGCCGTAAAGCCCTCCCCCAAAGGAGATGAATGCCACGGTAGTCACGGTGGGATAGGGCTTTACGATCTCAACCAATTTACTGATAGGAAGCCCTCCCCATTCTGCTATGCCGGACCATCCCTGGATGCAGTGATGCATGGTAATATTTTCCTCCTTGGCAATCTTCTTCAGATCATCCAGGGATAACTCCACAGGATTTTCGACCATTCCACCCACTTTCAACTTATAATCTTTAAAATCATTCTTTGCCAATTCCTGCCATTCCCTGGAATCCGGCAATTTGCCGTTCGGCCAGAAATAAGGAGAAATATCTTTTTTGGTATAGTACGGCCTTGGTTTGAACATATTGATACTCCCGCGCCACAACCGGCCATTGATATTTGCCTGCGCTTTTTGTAACGGTCTCGGATGATGCCACGAAAGCCATAAAGCCAGGTAACAACATAAGCAAACGAATAAGACAATAGCAATGCCAATATATAATCCCGTATAATTATGAGTGGCATTCGTACCCATTACAATATGATTCATGTTCACGCTTAATCCGGTAGCTGCTACCAGCGCCACGTGAATGATGATAAAAATAAAAAAGACTACCAGCACCATAAAATGGCCGGAACGGGCACATTGTCTGTTTCCGAATAATTTAGGATACCAGTGAAAACGGTTTTCAACTGCAGGAGACATAGCCAAGCCCGTGAGCAAAGCTAAAGGAGCCAGGATAAATACCACTGCAAAGTAGGCTAACTGTTGTAACGCATTGTAATGAAAAAAACCGTTAGGCTCAATCGGGAAATGGAAAGTGGCATAATGCACAAAAACTTTCCACGCATCCGGAAGGATTTGCCATGAATGAGGCACCAAACGTTTCCATTGATTGGTAACAAACAGCAAAACGATAAAAATGGCCCCGTTCAGCAGGAAAAAAGGAACGGTAAGGAAATGCCACACCCTTGCTAAACCAATGGTATGACGATACCCGGGCAAACCGATCCACGGACTAATATATCTTGCATCTTCTTTGGCAGTCCACATTTTAAAAGCAGGCACTTTAATCGGAGTAAAACGGATCCATTCTGTGTGAGGTGTGCATCCATCGTTAAAGTACAAACGCGGATGATCAAATAAAATGGACAATCCGCTTCTCATGATCAGGGTCAGAAAAAGAAAGTTTACCCAATGGCTGATACGAATCCATGCCGGAAAACCAGCAGGGTCTGTAGGAACCTGCGGGCCAACCGGATTAAAGTGTGCGGACGGATCAGCAGGTAAACCAAAAGCTGCATACTGAATCCATGCGATAATGATGGGAATTAAAATGATACAGCCGAAAATTACCCACATATATGGCTTTAGTACCATCACCACTTTTCTGTCTTTTGGAAAAAGAACTGCCTGCTCTCTCCAACTGAGATGCTTAATCATAAGAAAAGAATAAAGATTCAGGCAAAATTAGTCATTATTCATTAAGAGACTAAAAGAGAATAGCGGGGCGATTTTCCGCCGGTAAATGTAAAGCCGGATCAAAGGATAAATAGGGGTCTAAAATATCTTTTTTTATAAGATCCTTTCTTTATTTGATATTAACAAAATAATTTATTTAAATTTGCGTTTTGATTTAACGTTTTGAGAATCAGTGATTGGCAAAGATTTTGCAGGTGAAAGTAATCTATGTTTCTATGAAAAAAAAGATCATATTATTAGCGGCTATATTGCCCGCATGTTTGATATATCAATCCTGCCAAAACTCGGTAGGTAAGGACACAAGCGAAAACCGTTATAAGAACGAAAAAGCATATAATGACTCCCTGTCCTTTCACAGGGAAGCTGTCTTGACGTCGTCGGCTACGCGCAGGATGGTATCGGGACTAAATGATTTTTACGAGCATGATCTTGGCAGAAATTTTAATGGCGCAATGTTAGTCGCACGCAAAGGAGTTGTTATTTTTGAGAAATATCAGGGATACTCAGATTTCGCGACAAAATCTCCTATTAGCGAAAACACGACCTTTCAATTAGCTTCTACTTCCAAGCCATTCACAGCGATGGCTATCCTGTATTTGCAGCAGGAAGGAAAATTGAACATCCAGGATCCGATCCAGAAGTATTTTCCCCAATTAGATTACCCCGGTGTGACCATTCAGGATTTGCTGGATCATCGCAGCGGATTACCTAATTATCTTTATTTCTGTAATAAATATTGGAAAGACAATTCGGAATTAATGACTAATAAAGATGTCATTAACATCATGGAAAAATATCATCCTAAAGCCGCTTTCAGGCCCAATACGCATTATAACTACTGTAATACCAACTATGCCCTGTTGGGTTCCATTATTCAAAAGGTTACAGGCATGAGGTTAGGTGAATATCTGGCAAAAGCTTTCTTCAGGCCTTTGGGCATGAAACATACCTATGTTTTTAATCCGAATATTGACAATGCACGCCAGAATCAGGCTATTACTTATGATTACAGGACCCGTCCGATAAGCGATGTTTGTTTTGACGGGGTAGTGGGGGATAAAAATGTGTACAGCACCGTAGATGATCTGCTGAAGTGGGATCAGGCCCTGTATGACGGAAAACTTTTTACTAAAGCTACCCTCAGAGCGGCATACACGCCGTATAGCAATGAACATCCGGGAATCAAAAATTACGGGTTAGGCTGGCATTTGTTGTGTTATCCCGATGGTGAAAAAGTAGTGTACCACAATGGCTGGTGGCATGGCAACACCTCTTCATTCTACCGTTTTATTGATGATACGACCACGTTGATCATATTAAGTAACCGATTCAATAAAATGGTCTATCATGTTCAGCCCGTATGGAAAGTACTGCATGAAGCCACTTTTGCTACGGATGATAATGGAGAAGATTAATTTCCCGCTTCTTTCACTTGATTAATTTTTTATTTCCCTGCTTTAGCTTTTCTTTGCGCTTATGAGTCTGGCACAGCATCATGATGCCCGTTTACGGTTTCAGCAACAAGTAGATAATTCCGCCAGGTATGTGGTTCCCTTCATAGAAGAAAAGTTTCCGTTAACCAAAGGGATGAAAGTGATGGAAATCGGCTGTGGCGAAGGCGGCGTATTAAAACCTTTTATGGAAAAAGGTTGCTTTGCTGTGGGCGTTGATCTGGTGGCTTCAAGAATAGCCCTGGCCGGTGATTTCCTGCGGGACTATATCTCTAACGGGCAATTGAGGCTGATCAATCAAAATATCTATGATCTCGATTTTCTTGGTGAATTTAAGGACAGTTTCGACCTCATTATTCTCAAAGACGCCATAGAGCATATCCCGGAACAGGAAAAGCTGATGGGTTATCTGAAACAGTTATTAAAGCCGGACGGAGTCATTTTTCTGGGATTCCCGCCCTGGTATATGCCTCATGGCGGACATCAACAGATTTGTAAAAATAAAATGCTGAGCGTATTGCCCTATATTCATCTGCTGCCGGCTTCTATATATAGAGGTATTTTAAAAAACTTTAAAGAAAATGAGAGTACTGTCAAAGAATTATTGGAAATTAAAGAAACGGGTATTTCTATAGAGCGGTTTGAACATATTTTGAAGAAAAATAATTATGCGGTCTTGAAAAAAAGGTTTTACCTCATCAACCCTATTTATCAGTATAAATTCGGATGGAAGCCCAGGAAACAATCCAGACTCCTTGCCTCCATTCCTTATTTCAGGGATTTTGTCACCACATGTGTATATTATTTGGTAAAAGATAAAAATTAAAATCTGTCTCTGCTTATATGATCAACAGCTATCACTATAATTGTATCTTCCCGAATTTCGTAAATAATTTTAAATAGAAAACGCTTTGCATTATCTATTTCCCCAATAGACTTTTCACCGCTTAGGCGTCCGGTTCTCCTCGTTTCATATCTTTGAATATCTTCCCGGATAAATTCTCCTGAGACATAATACTTTATCCTAACTTCCCAAAATCTGCTTAAAATGGAAAAGGTTCTAATGATTTGTAAAACACTCAAATCAGACATCCTCAAATCGTAGATGGGTGTATGACAAAATGCACTTTTTATGAGTAAAGGTGTAAATTTGGCAAACCAACTCATTAAATCATGGAAACTTCACAAATCAAGGCGGAGATATTATCTGCCCTATCAGAGGAA
>SCQT01000031.1 GCA_004322015.1 Chitinophagaceae bacterium | reverse complement strand
TGACGAAAGCAAGAATTGAAAAGAGAAAGAGACAATAAAACAAGATAAAACATTACCTGTATATTCCCTCTATATTGACGGCCGTCCTCCATGAGCGAGCCTACCCAACCTTCATGGATACACTGAATTCATAAACGCTACCTTATCATTTTACAGCATTCGAGAAAAAATAATTTCCTCCATGTTGACCCACCCTGAGAAGAGATGGAAGACCATGAGCAATTTACCGAATAGAGTAAATTGATGGAATTGAGAGATAGGATCCAGGTATAGATTATTTATTCAATATGTAAAACATATTATTCAGGATATCAAAGGGGCCGGTAAGGAACCATACAAAAGTATTTGATTGATATAGGTTCTCCGGTTGGTTTGTCAATAAAAAGATCAAAGTAAAGTTACCATACTGGAGAGTTTTCTTAACAATAAGAAATAAGCAATATGCTACTGTTTGTCCCCTCAAAAAAAGACCCCTGCCATCTTTCGATGACGGGGCCTTACACCAAAACCTCCATTAAACTATGGAAAGTATCTTTTGTTCTGCGTTCTGCGTTTCGTGTTTTATATTGACATGAACAACACTGAAACACAAAACTCAAAACCCGAAACGTTTCAAACCATGTGTCCAAACAGGTTATTATCCTTATTGATCTCCGTATAGCTGATATTGTATTTTTTCAGGTTTACAATCAGCCTTTCGTAATCCTCCCTGTTTTTCAGTTCTATACCTACTAACGCCGGTCCTGATTCCTTATTATGTTTCTTGACATATTCGAATCGCGTGATATCGTCATCGGGACCCAGCACCTGGTTCACAAATTGCTTTAAAGCGCCCGGACGCTGGAAGAACCGGATCATAAAATAATGCTTCAACCCTTCATAAAAAAGCGATCGTTCTTTGATCTCCTGCATCCGGTCAATATCATTGTTGCTGCCACTGATGATACATACCACATTTTTACCTTTTATCTCATCCGCAAAATCATCTAAAGCAGCCACAGACAGGGCGCCCGCAGGCTCCACTACAATGGCATTCTCGTTGTATAACTTCAGAATGGTAGAACATACTTTCCCTTCTTCCACCGTATGTATTTTGTCGAGTACCTCTTTACAAATGGAATAAGTCAGATCTCCCACTCTTTTCACTGCCGCACCATCCACAAAACGGTCAATCTCCTTCAGCGTCACGGGATGCCCTGCTTCAAATGCTTTTAACATGGAAGGAGCGCCTGCAGGTTCCACTCCGATTAATTTAGTCCTCGGACTGTATGTTTTAAAATAAATACCGGTTCCCGAAGCAAGTCCGCCCCCCCCCACCGGGATAAACAAATATTCGATCTCCGGAAGTTCACGGTAAATATCCATGCCCACCGTTCCCTGCCCTTCAATAATCTTGGGATGATCAAAAGGCGGAATAAAAACCATATTATGATCTTCCGTATATTTTTTCGCCTGTGCCGCACAATCATCAAAGGTATCTCCCACCAGTTTTATTTCCACCCATTCTTCCCCGAACATTTTTACCTGAGACACTTTCTGGTTGGGTGTTACAATGGGCATAAAAACGACTCCTTTGATTTGCATGGCATTGCACGAATAAGCAAATCCCTGCGCATGATTACCGGCGCTGGCGCAGACTACACCCCGCTTTCTTTCATCAGGCGATAAAGTGCTCATCATATTATAGGCGCCCCGGATTTTATAGGAACGCACTATCTGCAGGTCTTCCCTTTTAAGAAAAACATTACATTGATATCTTTTAGACAGGCGTTCATTATACTCTAACGGTATTTTCTTTACTACCCTGTTTAACCTCTCTGAGGCGCCGGCAAAATCCAAAACACCTGTAAGTGCATTATTGATCATGATCTTATTTTTTTAGGCTTCAGGACGCAGTTTCCTCACCTGTGTTCCTGCCTGCCACATTTCACTTTCGCGTAATTCCTTTAACTCATTATTCAGCTTCTCCCTGTAATCCGGCTGGCTGTTGGATGCTATGGAACGCGCGGCTTCTTTTCCTGCAGCTACGCTGCTGTACAATTCATTGAATACCGGAAGGGCAGCGTCGCGGAATTTTTTCCACCAGTCCAAAGCGCCGCGCTGGGCCGTAGTGGAGCAATTGGCATACATCCAGTCCATTCCGTTTTCCGCCACCAGGGGCATCAATGATTGTGTCAGTTCTTCTACCGTTTCATTGAAAGCTTCGGAAGGAGAATGGCCGTGCTTGCGCAAAGTATCATACTGCGCTGCAAAAATTCCCTGGATAGCGCCCATCAGTGTACCGCGTTCCCCCGTTAAATCGGAATACACTTCTTTTTTAAAGTCCGTTTCAAATAAATATCCTGAACCGATACCTATACCCAAAGCAATCACCCTGTCACGCGCATGGCCGGTAGCATCCTGGTAAACAGCGAAGGATGAATTCAGACCCTGCCCGGCTAAAAACATGCGGCGCAGAGAAGTACCGGAACCTTTGGGGGCAGCTAAAATTACATCCACATCTTTCGGAGGTATAATGCCGGTTTGATCATTATACGTAATGCCGAAGCCATGAGAGAAATATAAAGCCTTACCCGCCGTTAAATGCTTTTTAACGGTGGGCCATAAACTGATCTGGCCTGCATCCGAAAGCAAAAACTGAATAATGGTTCCTTTATCCGCCGCTTCTTCAATTTCAAATAAAGTTTTTCCCGGTACCCAGCCGTCAGCGACAGCTTTATCCCATGTCTTGGAATTTTTACGTTGTCCTACAATAACTTTAAATCCATTATCCCGCAGATTTAAAGCCTGGCCCGGACCCTGAACGCCATAACCTATAACAGCAATTGTTTCATCCTTTAAAACCTGTTTTGCCTTCTCCATCGGGAATTCCTCGCGGGTAACCACATCCTCCGTTACTCCTCCGAAATTGATTTTTGCCATGTTTGATTTGTTTAATGTTTAGTATTTAATGTCTGAAGTTGTAATGCGATAAGCCCAAAAGTTAT
>SCQT01000030.1 GCA_004322015.1 Chitinophagaceae bacterium | reverse complement strand
ACACAGGGGAACAAAAATCCTGCAAAAAATATCCCAATAAAAAAGAATGGAGCTATAGATCTCATTTTATTTATTTTATCCATGATATTTATTGTATAAAGAGAACAAAATAATCATTTTACGGGGATATTTAAAAGATCTATCGAAAGTATGAAAGTGTGCTTATTTAAATTGAAGAGTATTTGGAATGTTCGATGCATTCTACCCTAAACCTCCGGCAGATACTTAGTCAGTAAAAGGTTCTACAATTCCTATCGGTGAGATGTATTTTTTCCGGGTGTTTTTTTGACTTTAGAAGCTGGTTTGCCAGATACTTTTTTTTCTTCTTTTATCTCCTCTAATAAGGATAGACTTTCCTTTTTTTTAAATAATGTTTCCAAATCCTCAAACCTGGTGTTGAGATGTAGTCGCATGGCCGTTCTGAATGCATCGGGAGTACCGCTTTTTATGATTTCAACTAAGGTGGCATGTGAAATAATTTGCCTGCGTCTCCAATTTTTACTTCTTGAATAAGTGGTAAATAAAGTATTGAGCAAATTTTGGAAAGCACGCACTGATTTATTTCCGGACATTTTGTACAAAGTGCTATGAAACTGTACATCCAGTATAGCTAACTTATCGAGGTCTGAAATATCCGTAGTTTCCTCCTCCGATACTATTTTTTCCAATATACTAATATATTCCGGTGTTTTTCCAAGAAAAATAAAATCTGCCATTCCGATTTCCAGCATAATCCTGACTTCAAAGAGATCCTTGAGAGATTCCAAATTCAGTTTTCCCGAGTTAATAATTGTTTTCACTCCATAGAATATATCAGGAGATTTTAATACCGTGCCGCGCTTTCTCCTTGTTTCTATAAATCCCAATATGCGCAATCTGCTAAGCGCCTCGCGTATCACCACTCTACTAACGCCTAATATTTCAGCAAGCTCATCTTCTTTAGGTAAGATATCTCCTTCCTGATAACCTTTTAAATTAATATACTGCAATATATTCTGCTGAGTTTGTTCTGTAAGAGTCGTGTTATTTGCCATATTAAATATTACTTAATTAGCAAAAGTACAAAATTATAGAATTTCTAAATTTTAAATTTTAATCTATTGATAATCATTAATTAGTAATTATTTATAAAAAATATACTAAATAAATACTACAAAATATAAATATTAGCCGTAAAATTGCACTATTATTATCATATTTACTGGTATATGTAGTAATTAATCTGGAATTATAAACTCTATCCTTTTCTGATATTATGTATTATGTAATAAACATTCGCTCACAATCCTTTACCTTAAAAAAAGTCAACATATGAAAAGAAGTATTTTACCAAGAGTGCTCATTCTGCCAGCCCTATTTTTTTTCATGAGCATTGCCGTTATTACTTCAGCAGAAGTAAAAAGCATCTCTCCATGGAGCCATCTGCAAATTAAAAAAATTAAGATTCATGGGGTCGTTACCGATCAATCAGGGAATCCACTTGCAGGAGTAACTATTGTGGAAAAGGGAACCCAAAATGGAACGACCAGTGATAGCAAGGGAGGATACATTATTACCGTTAATGACAATGCCACTTTGATTTTCACCACATTAGGCATGGAGAGGCAAGAAGTAAAAGTAAGCGGAAGGGACCGGATTGATGTAATACTCAAAGGGAGCATAACCCGGTTAAATGAGGTAGTAGCAGTCGGTTACACTACCCAAAGTAAGCGCGATGTAACCGCATCCGTTGCGACATTAGGATCCGGTCAGATGAAAAATACGAGCAACCCTAACCCACTACAGGCGTTACAAGGGAAGATTGCCGGTTTATCTCTGCCGATTCAGTCGGGACAACCTGGTATCGGAGCTAATAATATTATTATCCGGGGCGGCACTGAACTGAATGAATACGGGACAGGGAATGGCAATAGTGGTGGTAATCCGGTTAGTAAAATAAATAGCTCGGCTCCTTTAGTGATCGTGGATGGGGTTTTCCGAAATATAAATGACATTAATCCCGACGACATAGCCACTGTTCAGGTAATGAAAGATGCTGCTTCAACCGCTATTTACGGCGCCCGGGGAGCAAATGGAGTTATCGTCATTACAACTAAGAGTGGAGAATTTAATACAAAACCAACCGTTACCTTAAATTACCGGCATACCTGGGAAACGCAGGCAAGGAAATATGATTATTTAAATGCTACGCAGTATTTGGCATTAGCCAGAACAACAGTTTATAATACAGCAGATCCGTTGCCCAAAAATAATCTCCTGAACAATGGCGGGTTTTCTGCAGGCACAACGGTTTATACAAAGCCAGGACAATTTGGCAATTCAACATATCTTACTGCGTTGTACGATAATATTGTAGCAGTAGAAGGACAAGCCTATGTTGACAATTTATTGAAAAATGGCTGGCAAGTCATGGATGACCCGATTAATCACGGCACTAAACTACTTTATAAGGATAACAATTACCAGAATCTTATTTGGAAAACAGGACAAAGTGATAATTATAATCTTGGTGTTAGCGGAGGAAGCGCCACTGCTGACTACCATGTATCCTTAGGATATCAGCACCAGGAGGGCGTTTATGTCGGCACTGATTATACCAGGTATAGCGCCTTGGGAAATTTTAACTTCCGGGTGTCGGATAATTTTAAACTACACGCCATGGTGAATTATTCAAATGAGCTACCCAATTATGTGGATGCCTATCAAAACGAATTGACCCGTGGTACCAGGTTAACTCCTCTTATCCGCCTTTTCTATCCTAACGGGGATCCCACAATGGGCGAAGTGACAAGCGCTCCCAATCGCCTGCATACCGTCAAATATGATCATACCCATGTTTCTACTGAAATTTTAGCCTCCAGACTAGAGGGCGATCTTACCATTGTCAAAGGATTACATTACAGGCCGGCCATATCCTATCTGATTAACGATTACAGTTATATTTTTCACCGGGATGCCTTCCCTGGTCCCGTCCAGTTCGGTACTCAACGACAGAAAACGGAAGAAACGGAAAATTCCCGGCAGTTAATGATTGATCAGATTTTTCAGTATGATTATTCCTTAAATAATAATCATAATTTCTCAATCCTGGCAGGGTTTAACTACACCAGAAATACAGATTTTGACGTGAATATAGGTTCCAAGAACGCCACTAATGATTATATAGTTACTATTGCCGAACCACCTCTCGGAACGTTAAACGGACAGACCATTTCCAATGTTACCGGCTTTAATTCAAGCCTGGGTGAAACGATTTCTGCAAGTTATTTCGGTCAGCTTAACTATAACTTTAGAAACAAATATTTGTTAAGCGCAGCTTTACGCGACGACGGCTTTTCAAACTTTGCGCCTGAAAATAAATATGCCCTGTTCCCTTCCGTTTCCGCGGGATGGAATATTGATCAGGAGTCATTCTGGAAAATAAAGGCCATCAGTTCTTTAAAGTTGCGTGGAAGTTGGGGAACCGCAGGCAGCAGCAATTTAACCCTGGCCGATACTTATGGCGATTACCTCAGCACTGTCTATGCTCAAAATCCGGGTATCTTAAGAGCAAATCTTGCTAATCCAAACTTAAAGTGGGAAAAGACGGAAACGACCGATCTGGGTTTGGATGCCGGCTTTCTGCAGGATAGAATTACCCTGACAGTTGATTTATATAATAAGTTAACAGAAGACCGGTTGGCAACTAAACCGCTGCCACACGAAGCGCCATTCACGACTATTCCCTTTAACAACGGCACCATTCAAAATAAGGGGGTTGAGGTTGAATTGGGTGGCACACCGCTAAGTATTGGTAAGTTTTCGTGGAGGGCTAATTTTACATTCGCCTACAACCACCAGCTTATTGTAAAGCTTCCGTTTGACGGTCAGCCTAAGAATCGCCAGGGAGGAACATTGGTCTATGATCCTAAATTAAAGAAGGATGTGATGGTGGGTGGATATGCTGAAGGAGAACGGCCATTCGGCATCTGGGGATATAAAGTAGTGGGAGTTTTCCCTACAGATTCGGCAGCGGCAGTGTGGAATAAGACTGAGGTGGATGAAGAAGCCTCTCCCCTTGGTATAAAAGTAGGCAAACATGCAGGCGACTTCCAGTTTGCGGATATCAATCATGATGGTGTGATTGATACTAAGGATGAGGTATTCTTAGGCTATTCTACACCGGATATAACAGGAGGCATGCAAAATACTTTTAGTTATGGGCGATTCACATTACGTTTTAATGTGGATTATGCAACCGGTTTTATTATTGAAAATGGAGCCCTTGCAAGGTCTCTTGGGCAAGGCAGAGCTTTTAACGAGGGCGCACCTGCAGAAGCCTTAGGAAATGATATATGGCAAAAATCAGGTGATGTGGGGAAGAAATACGCCCGGTTCTCTTTTGCAGATTATGATTATGGACAACGGAATTACCTGCGTACCTCACCCATCGGTACCAACAACGGATATGGTTCTGATGTGTCTGCTATGGTTTCCAAAGGGAACTTCCTTGCCTTTCGCGAGGTTTACCTTTCTTATGAATTTCCTGAAGCGCGTTTAAAAAAGATTCATGTTTCAGGATTAAACATATATGGTAGTGTTTATAATATAGGTTACCTGACGGCCTATAAAGGGCTTAACCCTGAAACCTATACCGGATTTGACGATGGTGGTTATCCAAGGCCAAGACAATTTACCTTAGGCGCCTCCCTAAAGTTTTAAAAAAATTATTCACTTTATATATCAATTTTTATGAAAAAGATATGCATGTTTATTATGACGGTTGGGATTCTGTTTACAATTATGAGTTGTAAAAAGATACTCAATGTAACTCCTCAATCAGAAATAACCGGTCAGGAATATTTTAAAAACCAGGGCGATTTTCAGCCTTATCTGACAGGTATTTATACCGAAATGCGAAGCTTTGCCAATAACGTCACCTATGGAGAGGAACGGAGCGAAGAGCTTATACCGGCTTCAAACGCGCGTTTTTCTGCGGCGTGGTCTCAGATATTAAGCCCGACTGTCGGAGCGCTGGATTATAGTTCCTGGTATGCTGCAATCGGTAATTGTAATTTACTTCTTTCTCAAATAAAATCGTTCCCCTTTACTTCAGACACCACTAAAAACAGAATAGAAGCCGAAACCTATAGTTTACGGGCCTATTTTTATTTTTATCTTTTACGTATCATCGGTGATTGTCCTCTGATGTTGCAATCAATTTCTAATGCCAACGTGCCTTTGTTACCCAGATCCCCAGCCAAAGATGTCATGCAGCAGGTATTAAAAGATCTGGATACAGCCATCTCCCTGTTTCCTACAACTACTTATGTTTCCAAATACACTTTTTCCTACGGATCCGCCAACGCACTCAAGGCAGATGTGAGCTTATGGAATGCTAAGGTACTTGGGGCGGGAGCCACAGGTTTTAATGACGCCCTTACAGCCATATCAAATGTGGAAAAAACGGGCGTTTCCTTATTGTCCAATTTTGGGAACATAACCACCGTTCGGGCTAATAACGAAATCATCTTAGCGGCCTATTATAACAAAGACGAAACGGGGAACAATTATGTTGTGAATGCATTGCCTTTTCAGAGTATTGTAACGGGAGCCTCCAATATAGATAGTATTCCATACTGTTTAACTTCCAGTTACGGACAGGGTGCTTACCAGATCAGTCCACTCTCCCGGGCGCTTTTTACCAATTCAAATGATAAGCGTATTCCTTATACCTGGGTAGAGG
Organism: Chitinophagaceae bacterium; assembly: GCA_004322015.1. Taxonomy (GTDB): domain Bacteria; phylum Bacteroidota; class Bacteroidia; order Chitinophagales; family Chitinophagaceae; genus FW021-bin31. The sequence continues at coordinate 5,857 of SCQT01000030.1, read as the reverse complement.
AGCGGGATGGCAATACCTACACCTTTGCCTGGATCACTAAATATCCCGGCAACGTATATCCCAGTGTGGGCAGAGTCCCTGACAACGATATTATTATTTACAGGTTGGGAGGAGTTGACCTGATGGCGGCAGAAGCTTATGCCGGTCTTGGTAACAGTTCTATGGCCATCCAATATCTGAATAAGGTGAGAGAACGTGCCGGTACAGGGGATTATAGCGGATCTACAGACACAGCGGCGCTGGAAAAGGAGATATTAGATGAACGCGGGCGAGAATTGTTTTTTGAAAACAAACGCTGGTATGATCTTGTCAGGTTCTACAAAGGGGGAACCATTAATATTTATAACTATATCCCTAATTTAATCGGAAAAACAACTCCCATTTATTGGCCGCTGTCAACCAGTGTTTTGTCAAATAATTCAAAACTTGTACAAACTGCGGGATATTAATTTCAGGATCATTAAATAAATAGAATGTTTTTACGAAATTTCAGCAGAATGTATAAACTGAAAGACTTCGGGATATTTATGGGTCTATTTATGGCGCTGAACATCAATAATGTTTCAGTTGCCGCTCCCCAGGCTCAAACAATTTCAGATTCCTCCGAACAGTTAAATTATGTCTATCGCAAAGGAGAGGACGGATACGCTTGTTTCAGAATACCGGCTCTCGTCAGGACGAAGAAAGAGACCCTTCTGGCTTTCGCTGAGGCAAGAAAAAATAGTTGTGCGGATAACGGAGATATTGACCTGGTAGTAAAGCGATCTGAGGATGGAGGAAAATCCTGGGGAAATCTTCAAATAGTATGGAATGACGGAGATAATACCTGTGGGAATCCGGCTCCCGTGGTGGATAGAAAAACAGGTGAGATCATACTGTTAATGACTCATAATATCGGGAGCGATACAGAAAAAGAGATTACTCAACACAGGAGCAAAGGTACACGGAGAATATTTGTAACTCGATCTTCAGATGACGGGCTGCACTGGTCAGTGCCGGAAGATATTACTTCCCAGGTAAAACTTCCGAAATGGACCTGGTACGCAACAGGCCCTGGACATGCGATCCAACTTAGTAAAGACAAATATGCCGGGCGACTGATAGTACCCTGTGACCACGTGCAATCGGATACTTCTTATTCTCATATAATTTATTCGGATGATGACGGTATGACCTGGCATTTAGGAGGATCTGCACCTCAGGGAAAATTAAATGAATGTACTGTGGCTGAAATTAGTAATGGGAATATCCTGCTTAACATGAGGAATTCCAATCGGGAAATCAAGCGCAGGATGCAGTCAGTAAGTAAAGATGGGGGAATAAACTGGGGACCTGTTCACCCTGCATTGCAATTGAAGGAACCCGTTTGTCAGGGCAGCATGCTTTCATTTAAGATCAAAAAGAAATCGTATCTGTTTTTCTCTAATCCATCAGACACTTTAAGGAGGCAGAATATGACAATTCAGATAAGTAGAAATGGAGGCAAGACCTGGATAAAATATTGGAAGGTCTATCAAGGTCCATCTGCTTATTCTGACTTAACATTCCTTTCACCGGATAAAATAGCCATCTTATTTGAGGCGGGCAAAGAAACACCTTATGAGGGAATTGCATTTGAAATGATACCTGTTAAACATTTTTCTTTTAATAAAAAGATTATAACTGATAAGCAGTAAGTTGTGTTTATAGTCAATAGATTTCAAAGATTGAACTATGGTAAAATGTAAGATAATATTATGGTTGGCTGCATTTTTATTGCCTGTAATGAAAGTATCGGGTAGAATAAAATTACCATCTGTCATTGGGAATAATATGGTGTTGCAGCAGCGATCCCGTGTTCCGTTATGGGGCGAATCTTCTCCTAATGTGACTGTTCATATTATAACCTCCTGGAATCATAAAAAATATACAACCCGTTCTGATCGTACCGGGCATTGGCGCTTGTTAATAAATACTCCTTCAGCAGGCGGCCCTTACACTATCCGGATTGATGACGGAACGCCTTTAATGCTGAAAAATATATTGGTAGGGGAAGTATGGGTTTGCTCGGGACAGTCCAATATAGAAATATCAATGGAAGGATATATGAATACACCCATATTAAACGCGAATGATATTTTAATGCATGCCAATAATTCCAATCTCCGCCTTTTTCACGTCCAGAGAGCGGTGTCAAACACTCCGATGAAAGATTGCAGGGGCAGTTGGGAAACTTCTTCTCCCGAAAGTGCAACATCTTTTAGCGCTGTCGGTTTTCAGTTTGCTCAAATGCTGCAGCATATTTTAAAAGTACCGGTCGGAATAATAGAATCCGCCTGGGGCGGCACTACCATTGAAGCGTGGATGGATAAAAAAAGTTTACAATCTTTTCCCGATATTCATACCCCTGAACCCAACGATACCGTTAAACCGGATCGCTTGCGACCCACCTGCCTTTTTAATGGAATGATAGCACCGATTGCCGGTTATGGAATTAAAGGCTTTCTCTGGTATCAGGGGAACGGCAATATAACCCATCCGGGGCATGTATATGATTATGACAAATTAATGGTGGCTATGGTAAATGAATGGCGTAACTTATGGAAGCAGGATACTTTACCTTTTTATTATGTACAAATTGCGCCATGGAAATATGGGAAGTATAGAGATTCTGTCCCACTTCTGTGGGAAGCGCAGCAAAGGGCTCAAAATGAGATTCCGCATTCAGGCATGGTTGTAACTGTTGATGTGGGAAGTCAATATACCGTTCATCCACCTGATAAAACTACCGTAAGTAAGCGCTTACTCTATTGGGCTTTGGGAGATACCTATCATGAAACAGGGGTTGCTTATGCAAGCCCGGAATATAAAGACATGCAAATAAAGGGAAACACCATTATCCTCACATTTACAAATACACCACACGGTTTTACTTCTTATGACAAAGAGATCAATGGCTTTGAAATAGCAGGGGCAAATAAAGTTTTCTATCCCGGGAATGCTAAAATTTATAAAAATTCAATCCAAATTAAAAGCGACCAGGTTTCTCATCCTGTAGCCTTGCGATATTTATTTAAAGATTGGGTACAAGGTAACTTATATAGTACCGAAGGTCTTCCGGTTGGTCCTTTTCGTACAGATAACTGGTAATTAAAAGTTTAATTCTGAAATTTTAATAAAAATAAAAATGCAAAGATTTATTGGTTTAATGGCAGCGGTTTTCACGCCGTTTGACGAAAATGGAAATATTAATCTGTCTATCATTCCTGGTTACATTGATAAATTGATTGCTGACGGAGTAAAAGGGATATTCGTTTGCGGGAGCAACGGAGAAGGCCCTAATATGACCATTGAAGAACGCATGAACGTGGCCCAGGCTTTCGTAAAAAGTGCGGATAAACGCATCCGGGTATTTGTACACGTAGGACATAGTTGTATTGCTGATGCGCGGTCATTAGCCGTGCATGCGCAAAATATCGGGGCTGATGCGATATCAGCAGTAGCCTGCTTTTATTTTAAACCGAATGCTGTTTCCAATCTGGTTGATTGCATGTCGGATATTGCAAGCGCTGCTCCCGATTTACCCTTTTATTATTATCATATTCCACATCTGACGGGAGTAGATTTTGATACACTCGGGTTTTTGCAGTTAGCGGAGAAATGTATTCCTAACCTGGCTGGTATTAAATATACTTCTTCAAAGATCCATGAATATCAAACTTGTCTTACGTATAAAGAAGGAAAATATAATTTGCTTTTCGGAATGGATGAGATGTTGCTTCCTGCCGTAGCAGTTGGCGCACAGGGGGCAATTGGCAGTACATATACTTTTGCAGCTCCTTTGTATTATAAAGTGATGGAAGCTTTTAACAGAGGAGATATTGAGGAAGCCAAAAATATTCAACAGAACCTGGTAAAAATAATCAGGATATTCTCAAAGTACCCGATGGTTGCCAATCAAAAAGCAATTTTGAAAATGCAGGGGTTTGATCTGGGGCCCTGCCGGCTGCCGTTAAGAAACCTTAGTGAAAATGATTATGAATTACTAAAAAGAGAGCTAAGTGATATTGAAATCTTTAAAGGAATGTTATAGAAGTAAATGTGCAGATAGAAACAGATTAAGAAATCCGATATTTTATGCTGACGGCGAAAACGTTAATGGGAAATTGGGGTACATTATTGTTACCTGTTAATCAGGATAACAGCATTGATTATCTCAGGCTTGAAGAAGAGATATCCCTTCTTATTAAAGCAAAAGTTGATGGTATTTATTCAAACGGTACGAGCGGAGAGTTTTATAATCAAACTGAAAATGAATTCGATAAGATCAACTATTTATTAGCTGAGAAATGCCATTTACATAAAACTCCTTTCCAGATTGGCGTCAGTCATCCGAGCCCTATTATCTCCATAGAAAGACTTAAGCGGAGCGCTGCTATGCACCCTGATGCATTTCAACTAATTCTTCCCGATTGGGTGGTTGTAAACAAAAAAGAACGGTTTATTTTTCTGGAGAAAATGGCGGAAGCATCTAAAGGAATTCCCCTCGTTTTATATAATCCGCCACATGCTAAATTGGTTCTGCATCCCTCTGATTTTGCTGAATTGTCTTCCCTCTTTCCGCAGTTAATTGGTTTAAAGGTGGCGCCGGCGGGTGATGATTGGTATGCAAAGATGCGTGATTATGCTTCAGGGCTTGCCGTATTTGTGCCAGGGCATTGGCTTGCCACAGGGTTTAAGGAACGGGTTGCATCGGGAGCTTATTCTAATGTGGCTTGTCTAAGTCCTAAGGGAGCACAATGGTGGTGGCAATTGATGCAAAATGATTTAGAAGCCTCTTTGGAGATCGAAGGGAGAATACATCAATTCTTCTCCACCTGTATTGAACCGTTCGCAAGAATGGGATATTCCAATCTTGCCCTGGATAAGCTCCTTGCAGCAGTTGGTGATTGGGCTCCTATAGGGACCAGGCTTAGATGGCCATACGATTGGATCCCAGAGGGAGAGATCAGTGCTGCAAAAAAGATTGCCCGCCAAATATTACCGGAATTTTTTATTTAAATCATGGTTATCGGAATTTATGATTCAATATTTCAAAATGAAAATTAAAGGAATCAATCTTTTTAATACAGTTTTTATTTTATTTTTTATGATCACATCATGTAACCCAACTTCAAAAAATATAGATTCTGATAATTTACGATTCAAATGGAGTATAGACGGAAGTATTCCCGGTGAATCAGATGGAAAGACTTCATTGGGATTTGCGGGGATGGTTGCGGGGATAAATAATCATATTTTGATCCTTGGCGGGGGGGCGAATTTTCCTGACGGAATGCCATGGGACGGCGGAAAGAAAAAATATTACCATACTCTTTATTTTTTTAAAAGGCAGGGGAACTCACTGGTGAATATTCAACCACGCGGACATGTGCAGTTACCTTATGATGTTGCTTACAGCGCCAATTGCAGTACCGGTAAAGGGATTATTACAGCCGGAGGAGAAAATGAAGCCGGGCCGCTTGACAAAGTTTTATTGATCAACTGGAATGAAACTATGCATCAGCCCGAAATCACTTATTTACCGAATCTACCGAAACCTTATACCAATGGCGCTATTGCTGTCAATAATAATTGGATATATTTTGCCGGCGGCTTAAATACTGAAGGGGTCTCTAACCAATTTTACGCACTTAACCTGGATGATACCATAGCGGGTTGGAAACAATTACCGGCGTTACCCCAACCGGTGTCTCATGCAGTCTTATATGTTCAGGGAAATGCTAACGGTGATGAATGTATTTATTTAGTGGGTGGAAGACAAGAACACAAGGATTCTATCAGTGATCTGTATAAGGAGGTTTATCAGTTTGATCTG
>SCQT01000029.1 GCA_004322015.1 Chitinophagaceae bacterium | reverse complement strand
GGATATCCTTTTATGATGCTTCTGAAAGCCGCCATTCCATCCAAGATAAACCGGGCTGAAATGATAATGAATCTTTCAGATCCCGCCAGGTTCTTATGCATCATGATCAAATTATTCCTGAAATTCAGGAACATCTTATAAGGGCTTCCCTGTGCCAGGCTCCCTCCGCCGACATGATAGACCACTGACTGGGGGCAGCACCATATCTGGTAACCCATACGTTGCAGCCGCCAGCAAAGATCAATCTCTTCCATGTGTGCAAAAAAATAAGCATCTAAGCCTCCGGCCTGGTGATACAATTCCGCTTTAATAAAAAATGCCGCTCCGCTCGCCCAGAAAACTTTAGCGGCATTGTCATACTGTCCGGTATCAGATTCCGTGGTATCAAATATCCTTCCTCTGCAAAAACTGTATCCCCATCGGTCTATCCATCCTCCGGCAGCCCCCGCGTATTCAAATTGATTTCGATCCTGATAAGAAAGTATCTTAGGCTGACAGGCCCCGATGACAGGATTGCCGTGCATAAGACGAATAACCGGCAATATCCAGCCTTTAGTGACTTCCACATCCGAATTGAGCAACACATAATAATCTGCAGCCACCTTTTTTAATGCTTCATTATACCCTCCTGCAAAGCCAAGGTTACCGGAATTCTGAATAATATTTATTTTAGGATAATTCTCCTGTACAAATTGCACACTGCCATCACCGGAGGCATTGTCTGCCACGTAGATCCTGAGGTCAGGATAATCCGTGGCATTGACAGAAGGAAGAAATTTTTCTAAAAAAGATTGCCCATTCCAGTTGAGAATAACTACTGCTACAGAAGGAAAAGAATCTGCCATGGATTTAATGGTAATTTTGTCAAAAATAGGTTTTCCCCTGCTTTTGAAAGAGGATAACCCATATTTTCTTTACAATTCTTACTTTTATTCCCGATCTGAAGCTTATGTTAAAACAATTTACAGGGTGGAAAGGAGTATTAGCGATATTAGCCATTTTAATTATTGCCGCCACACTTTTATATGTAAATAACCTGACATTGAAAATGCAGCAGGAGGAGCGGCTGAAAATGCAAAATTGGGTGGAAGCAAATAAAGAAATACTCACCGCCCCCTCCGATGCCAATTTGAATCTGGCCACTGAAATCCTTAAAAATAATACTTCCATCCCTATTATCGAGGTTGATAAAGAAGGACATATTATTGGCGTAAACAACCTGGACTCTGCCAAAATCTCAAATGATCCGAAGTATTTAAAGAACAAATTGAAACTTTTCAAGACAGAGCACGCTCCTATTACACAACAATATAATCCTAAAGATTCCACAGAACGGAATTTCATCTACTACGGTGATTCTACCATCCTGCAGCAGATCCGCTATTACCCCTATATTCAGTTGGGAGTGGTGGCCTTATTTATCATCGTGACCCTGATCGCATTAAGCAATACAAATAGAGCCACCCAGAATCAATTGTGGGTCGGTTTAGCTAAAGAAACCGCTCATCAATTAGGCACTCCCTTGTCCTCCATGGAAGCCTGGATAGAACTGCTCAAAAATAAAAAAGAAAATGAACCGATCATACTGGAGATGGGAAAAGACTTAGACAGGTTAAAGCTCATCTCTGAAAGATTCTCCAAAATCGGCAGCACTCCTGAACTGGAAGAACATGAATTAATTTCGCAGATCCACAATGTGGTGGCATATATGAAACTCCGTGCTCCCAAAAATATCCGTTTTATTGTAAAAACTCATGGTGAAGAAGATATTCCTGCTATGATTTCCCCCCTGCTTTTCAATTGGGTGATTGAGAATCTTTTAAAAAATGCGCTGGACGCCATGGGAGGTAAAGGTTCCATATCCATTGACATTTCTTCTCACCCTACTTACAATCTCATTGATGTGACTGATACCGGGAAA
>SCQT01000028.1 GCA_004322015.1 Chitinophagaceae bacterium | reverse complement strand
ACCGCTAATTTCTTTGTTAATACGCCGCCAAAATTGCGGACTACTTTAGGCGGCACTTTAGAAAGGCGGCTGAGAGTGGATCAGATTTTGAAAAACGGCACTTATAATGACATTTTTCAAATATCCACTACGCCGTTCCTGGCAGACAGTCTGAATCCCTATTATGATAATTCAACTAACTGGCAGGGTATATTCTATCAGACTACCTATAACGAAACTCATAATGTAGAAATCAGCGGGGGAAGTCCGCAATTGAATTATAAAGCAGATTTAGGTTATTATCATGAAAATGGAGTAATTCATAATACCGGCTTTGACAGGTATTCTATTGGCACTAACATGCAGTATCAGCCTACTCCGCGATTACGGGTATTCGGAACGATCTCTACACAGATCGGCAAACGTAAATTAGGCAGCGGTAATGGGTTGCTGCAAACGGGAGTCGCCACAGGAGGACAGGCCTCCTCACTTTTGCCCGGGCCGTCGTTTTTTCAAAGCACTTCTGGTATTCTGGCCGCGTTACAAACACAGAATAATAATAAAACGCTGAACCTGAGCTCCAGCCTGGATGTAACCTATCAGATACTTCAGGGGCTTACCCTGGGAACCACTATCAGCTATAATTACGGCTCCAATACGCAGGACAGGTTCATTCCTGCACTGGCACATAACGATTATTCCCAGATATATGCTTATGATGACAGAAATTATACCTTGTATAACAGGAACAGCATAAGCTATTTTTATTCTCTTAATAAGAAACATAACTTTTTGGTTACTGCCTTTAACGAATTTTATAATAAAGGATTCCAGGCGCAAGCGATTCAACAGGAAAAAACTCCCAATGATCAATATCAGGGGCCTCTGGGATATGATCCCTATTACACGTTGGGGGGAGGGCTGTTAGATAACTACAACCGGTTACACACTGTTTCTTTTGCCGGCATGTTTTCTTATAACTATTTAGAGAAATATGTTTTAGATGCAAGCTATCGCCTGGATGGAACTTCTTCCAGCGGCTTTCAGAATCCTTATGCAAAAAATCCTTCTTTGGGTATCAGATGGAATTTTAATAAAGAAAATCTTTTAAAAGACAGTAAGTGGCTTACCTATGGATCCTTACGTGGAAGCTGGGGGCAAAATATAGTTCCTTCAGGAGACATTTTTTCTATTTACGGCGCTTATATACCCAGAGGCACGTATGACGGAAATACGCGGATCGGCAGTGACTTCAGCCAGCTCCCAAATCCGGACCTGAAGCCGACCACCACCACGCAATATGACGCAGGTTTTGAAGGAGGATTCTTTAATGACCGTATAGAGGTTATATTTGATGCTTATTATAAAATCGTAAAGAACCTGCTCCGCACTAAACCATTAGCCGACATTACCGGCTATGGGCAAATGGTGAGTGATGAAACTTCAGTAGTGGACTATGGGTATGAGCTGACATTGACATTTCACCCCCTGCCGCAAACAAGCAGCTTCCAATGGACAGTTTCTATAAACGGAGCACTTAATAAAGACGTGCTGATTCATTTACCTAATGATGCCCGTCAGCTCATTCAAATTGATTCATCCTCTTATCATCAGAATATTTTATATCGTGTCGGACGGAATTCTTTGACCAATTACCTGCTGCAGACCGAAGGTGTATATAAAAGTACGGCTGATGTGCCGGTTGATCCGGCGACAGGCTTAAGATACCGTACCTCCAACGGTACTTTTTTCCAGGGCGGAGATCCTATCTGGAAAGATGTGGATCATAATTATATTCTGGATAACAATGACTATGTGGCTGCAGGGAATTCTCAGCCCCTGATCACAGGGGGCTTGCAATCTTATCTCAATTATAAGAATTTTTCGTTAAATATTACCTGTTCTTATACGGCAATAAGAGCCATCCTGAATAATGCATTAGCGGACAGATTGTTATACCTTGATGATCCTTTCGGAAATGCTTCAGGAGGCCCTAAAGCCATTGTTGATTTTAATTCAATGGATGTATGGACACACTCGGGGCAAAAGGCCAAGTATCCTAATCCGTTTGACTTTGAGCATGCTGCTGCCATTAACTCTTTTCGTGCAGACCAGACCTTATTCCAGGAAGACGGATCTTATTTTAAGATCAATACGGTAACCCTTGCCTATTTGGTAGATAAGAGCTTTACCGACCGCCTTGGCATCAATGCCGTCAGGTTTTATATATCCTGTAATAACCTGAAGACTTTTTCCGCTTATAACGGACCTAATCCTGAAAATGTAACGGCGCTCGGCAGAGATCAATCCAATGGTTATCCGATACCAAGAACATGGAATTTTGGACTTAATGTTGAATTTTAACTTTTTGAAAATAAATGGCCATGAAACGTATAATTACAGGTTTCTTCATGCTGCTGATGATATTACAGACACAGACGGGGTGTAAAAAGTTCCTCAATGTAAAACCATTAGATCGTCTGGCAGGAAATTCTTTCTTTCAAACCAAGCAGGATGTGGAGAACAATCTTTGGGATATTTATGGTCTTTTGCGGGATAAACTTGGCTCCTGCCCGTATTTAGCCTGGGCCGGTGATCTGCGATCCGGGATGATGGGGCCATCGGCTGAAGTAACAAATCGTGCATACCGCCACATGGTGCCCATGAATGATTTGAATAATGTAGTGAATGCCACCAGCAGTCAGTATTGGTGGGCAGGCACTTTTAATGTAGGCGCATTTTCCACCTGGGCCACATTTTACCAGGTGGTTCAGGAAAGCAATATCCTTTATTACCAGTTAGGACTAGGGAAAATAAACGGCCTGACCAATGAAGATGTGAAACGATACCAGGCCGAAGCGGTTTTTTTACGGTGTATGGCTTATTTCCTGATGATAAGAATGTACGGCGATGTACCTTATTATACGAAACCTTATGAACAGGATCCGTTACCGAGGATGGATATGGTACAAGTGGCCAATAACTGCCTGGCTGATCTGGATAAAGTAAAAGACGATTTGCCATGGACTTATACGGATCCGGCTTTCCTCGGAGTAAGGGCCTGCAGGGGAGCTGCCATGGCGCTGATGATGAACCTGGATATGTGGAATGCGGGGTTCGATAAAAGCAATGCCCAAAAGTATGAACAACAAGCTGCTGAGCTGGGTGGTGAAATAGTCGCCAGCGGCGCTTATGAATTATTACCTATCCAGAATTTTCACGAGATATTCAAAGGACGTACGAAAGAAAGCCTTTTTGAAATAGTTCAAAATGCCAATTATGGTGAAACGCTGGCTTACGAAACATTCCCCGATATGGTCCTGCATTATCCGTACAAACGGCCGGCATATAATCATCAATACAGCTTTTGCTATTTCAGATCATCTTTTTTGTTGAAACTTTATCCTGCAGGTCAGGCGGATCAAAGAATACAATATTGGTTTGATCAGGACATGCTTTCGGATAATGGTAATTTTCAATTTCTGAAGTTCACGAACATTTTTGCCATATCTGATAACCAGGACGTAAATCCGGATAATGATATCATTATCTTCAGGTATGCAGGCGCCATTCTTTTACGAGCTGAAGCTTTAGCCGATCTGGGTCAGGATGCGGAAGCCATTAAAATGCTGAATATTGTAAGAGCCAGGGCTGCCGCAACGCCCTATAGCGGAAGCGGAGGGCAGGATCTATGGAATGCCATATTTGCAGAAAGGGCTAAAGAACTGATGGGTGAAGGACATTATTATTTTGATTTGGTGAGGACAGGAATGGTGATGAATCCTTCGTGGGATTACTACCCGCTTACCCAGGCGCAGTTTACTGCACGGGCATGGACATGGCCGCTTTCACCGACTGTACAGAGCAATAATCCCAATATTCAATTGAATACTTACTGGTTAAAATAAAATATTTTATTATGTTAAAACATAAATGGAGCTTGAGGGTGTTGCTGGTGGGCGTGGCAGGGATAATGATCATGACGTCATGCCAGAAAGAAAGCAGCTATTATCTCGATTCGGGGTTGACAAAACCTTCTTTCAATGGTACGGTAATGGATTACCTGGACTCTGTATCCTTCTATTTTGATACGGTGGCTGCCATTGCACACTTAGCAGGGGTAGATACCATTCTTGAAAAAGACACACTTACTTTTTTTGCACCGACAGACCGGAGCATTTACAGGCTGATTACTTATACGAATAGTGTTTTATATAGTGATGGTTATGATACAATCCGGACATTGCAGGATGTACCGCAAGTGATCTGGCGTAAATACCTTACGCGTTATATGTTCCATGGCAGAAACGGATTAAAGGATTATCCGCAAGTAGATTATGATTTGATCAATGATTATCCGGGTCAGGGGTATCTCTCCTGGGATGGCACACCCATGAATATAGGCGTTGTATATAACGATGTGAACGGGGTAAAATATGCAGGGTACAGGCAACTGAGTATTGCTTATATCCCTGATTTATCTCACCCGTTGGATAATTGGGTCGTCGCTTATGTGGCTTCGTCCAATATTTTTACTAATAACGGGGCCGTTCATGTGCTGAGTGATTCGCATACTTATTTCGGTTTTGATCAGGTAGGTTTTGTCAATGATATGGAAGCGATACTTTCAACGGGCAGCACTAAGTAACAAACAGATTATCTACGTCCAATAAAAAGATAAAGAAAATATTATGCACAGGATAAGATCATATAATAAAAGCAGAAAATGGGTTTGTTTTGCTTTGATATTAGGGATCATGATGGGATGCCGCAAAAAAAATGACGTTTTCCCGGATCCTTATGCAGGTGCAAAGCAGGCATTGGGGATTCAGATGAGTACCGATCCTCCGTCGCCTGCAGACGGTTCTTATGGATCAACGGTGTATTTTAAAGCTACGGGATTAATGCATTATAAAGATTCACTGCATTTTTTCCTGAATAGTGTGGAAGCCCCGATCGTATCCGTTGATTCCGGGGGGATTAAAGTCAAAGTACCGCCGAATGCCAGCACCGGCGTCGGCTCTTTAACTCTGGGAGATGAAATATTTTTCGGGCCTGTTTTCAGGGTGGATGGTCATGTGGAAATTGATAATAATTTTAAAGCTACTATTGGCGCTAACGGTTCCGTTAATGATGTACTGCAGTTACCTGCCGGCAGATTGATTTTTGTAGGAGGCTTCAGCGATTTTAATCACAAAGGAGTGGTAAAACCATTGAACCGCATTGTCCTTACTTCCAAAGATGGAGCCGTGGATCTTTCATTTGAAGCCGGTACGGGGGCTGACGGACATTTGAATAATATTGCGGCATTAGCTAATGGCAAATTAGTAGTTGCGGGGGGCTTCTCTTCTTTTAACAATCATTTGGGACAGATTAATAACGTAACCTTATTGAACGCTAACGGTTCGCTGGATACCATGATCGTCCCTACCTTTCTTAACCAGGATACGGTGCCCGTTTTTAACGGGGGGACGGATGGGAATATTCAAAAAACCTTTGTATATAATAATACAATTACTGCCATAGGGAGGTTTAACTATTACCTGACAAGGAAGTATGATATCCCTGATTATCTTCATATTAGGGATTCATTGGTTACAGATAGTGTGAGGGTCCATAATATGATCAGATTCTTCGCGGACGGTTCTTTAGACTCATCCTTTAATTACAACTTTCAGAGACATCGAGGCAAGGAAGGTCCTAACGGGCCTATAGCTGACGCATATATGCAGGATGATGGCAAATTGATCATTGTGGGTAAATTCACTTCCTATAACGGACAACAGGTAAATAATATAGTCAGGCTGAATACGGATGGTTCTATAGACAGGAGCTTTTTAATAGGAGGGGGTGCGGACAATGCGATAACGTCCATAAAATACAATGAAAATACAAAAAAATTTATTCTTGCAGGAAACTTTGATCATTTCAATGGACAGGCCCGCAGTGGATTAGTCCTGCTCAATCCTGATGGTACAGTTGACGGAGATTTTATACCAGCGCCCAAAAATCCCGGAGACCTCTATTTTTATGCTCAGCAGTTATCCAATCAGATGGTGTTGGTCAGCGGCTTTTTCCAAAAATATAATAATATTCAGCGAACGGGTATTATGGTGTTGGACAATAAGGGGAACCTTGTCCCCGGCTATAACAATATGGGTAATTTTAACGGATTTATTTTCAATGTGCTGGAAACAAAAAATTCATCCGGACAGATCACGGCGCTTCTGATGGGCGCATTCGATAAGTTTGACGAGCAATCTGTTGGGAATGTGACCAGGCTTGTATTTCAATAATAATTAAATTTTGACAAAGATGAATAAAAGAGCCAGGAGAATAAAACAACTAATTATTTTAGCTTGTGTTTTTACCGGTACCGGTATTTGGTTGGCCTGTAACAGGGGCTTTGATCGCCTTTTGCCGAAAAGAGATTATACTGATACGACCAGCGCCGTTGCACGGAATCCTAAAGTACTTTATATTGTCATTGATGGCGCCAGGGGAGAGTCTGTGAGAGATGCCAATCCGCCTAATATAATGAACCTGACCCAGCATGCTATATATTGCTGGGATGGCATTACCGATACACTCACTTTAAATACAACATCCTGGGCCGATTTGCTTACAGGAGTTCATAAAGAAAAGCACGGAGTGGTTTCAAGAAATGTGGACAGTAGCAACCTGACCACGTATCCTGTCTTTTTTCAATATATCAAACAACGTAGGCCGACAGGATTTCAAATTGCTTCTTTTTGTTCCAATGATACGTTGGGGCAACAATTAATTACCAAAACAAATTCCGATATTAATGAAGTATTTAACGGTAATGACGGGGATGTGGAAAATGCTGTCATTAAAGAATTAGGTGTGGATAGCGCCGGATTGGTATTTTGTGAGTTTAGCGGAGTAGATCAGGCGGGCGCTCAATATGGTTATGATGTATCCATACCACAGTATAAAGCTGCGATTTTACAGGTGGATAACTATATCGGTGCTATGATGGACGCCTTGAAAAAACGTAAAAATTATAACAATGAACAATGGATGGTAGTCGTAACCTCAGATCATGGAGGTACCTTTCCGATAGATCCAACCAAGGATGATCATACTATTTTCAGTAATCCGAGGGTAAATAATTTTACTATTTTTTATACTCCGGGTTCTCAGCCTTCTTTCATTGATAAGCCCTTTACGGGAGAACGATATATCGGGAAAGGAGTTGAGTTGTATGGTGATCCGAATAACGGCAATTATGCTAATGCGACTATTCCGGGGGATAATAGTGTTTTTAATTTTGGTAGTGATCGCGAGTTTACAATTGAAATGAAAGTAAAGGTAAATCCGGGACCGGGCACTTATGGCGCTTATTATTATTACTATCCGTCTATTTTAGCCAAAAGAGCATCTTTTAATTCAGGGATAGTAGGATGGTGTATTTTTCTGGAACAAAATTTTTGGCAAATAAATTTTGGCCAGGCAGGGCAGGGAAATACACAGGTAAAAGGAGCTATTATCAGTGATGGGAACTGGCATGATATTGCGGTAGTCGTTGTTAACAGGAATGGGAAGCGGTATGCGCGCACTTATACTGATGGTAATTTCAATCATGAAGTCGAAATTACGGGGAAAGGGAATATCAACTCTCCGGCGCCTCTGACTATGGGATATTTACCAGGTTCTGTTTATGTACCTCCAGATGTATTTATTACAGATTTAAAAATATGGGCAACCGCACTGGATGATGCGACTATTTCACAATATGCATGTAATACCACGCTTTCTTCCGATAATCCTTTTAATGACTATTTACTTGGCTATTGGCCTTGTACGGATGGATCCGGAGGATATTTTGTTGATCAAGGCTCATTGGGAAATAATTTTCAGATTAACGGGAATTACTCATGGAATAATTTTAACGACCTGATTTGTGCTCCGCCTGCTTCAAACCTGGCCAGCTTAGTGATAGAACCTGTGGATGTGGCACGGCAGGTTATGAACTGGCTCCAAATCGTTATTGATCCAAATTGGGGGATCGGTGGAAGGTTATGGACGAATGGGTGATCAGCCAAGAAAATGATAAAGCTGAAAATATTTTCTGGTTTAATATTTTCAAAAAGTAAAAAATATGCGGAAAAAAATGAAGAAAGTACTTTGGATAATAAGCGCTGCCTTGTTTATGTTAGAGCTTTATTCCTGCAAGAAATTTGACAGGAGCGGCGAGCCGGTGAAGGTTTCCAACGTGACGCTGTCTTTCAAAGATACTAACGGGGAAGTATTGGTGCCGGCGGACAGTAATTATACCAAAAGCCCTTCGGGGATAGATATCCCGTTAAGGATAACACTTTCAGATGCCGTACCCAGGAGGTTTACTGTAAACGTTAGTTCCGACCCCGATACCATCAATACATTGATAGCGGAACAAAAATTGAAGAATACAGTTCTGTTACCTTCTGAACGTTATTCATTTCCATCCACCGCGGATATTCTTTTTGGAGAAGATCATTATGATTTAGACCTGCACGTGGATATGACTGCCATAGAAATTCATTATGGACAAACACTTGCTTTGGCTGTAACTCTTTCCGATCCTACAAAAAATAATACTATCAATCCTTCGGGGAAAACAGTCATAGTTTTAATTAATACTTCAAATATAATTAAGCCCAGTGAGATCCATTATGTTTATTTTACAGATGCAGGTATGTTGTCCATGATCCCTAAACCCAATGCATCTTATCAGCAAAGCGCTACGGATCT
>SCQT01000027.1 GCA_004322015.1 Chitinophagaceae bacterium | reverse complement strand
AGCAATTTGAGCGGGTGTGGTGAAACTGGCAGACACATCAGACTTAGGATCTGATGCCGCAAGGCGTGGGGGTTCGAGTCCCTTCACCCGCACAGTGACCTTTGAAAATCGTGAATGTAATCGGTAAATTGTAATTAGTAAATAAGGCACCATTGACGATTGACAATTCACACACTATGACTCCCTGTCATTCTAAATGCCTTCATGGCAGTTTATTATTAATGGAACTATTATTGAACACATAAATTTCATTCTTATTTTTTATGGCCACAATCAACAGAGAAAATATCGGTTTGTTAAATGATCGTCTTATCGTGAAGGTGAATCAGGAAGATTATCTGCCTAATTTTGAGAAAGAGCTCAAACGGCTAAGCCGGCAGAGTAATATGCCGGGTTTCCGAAAAGGAATGGTGCCTGCAGGTCTTATAAAGAAAATGGAGGGCCAGTCTGTTTTTACCAGAGAAGTCATTAAATCGGTGGAAAATGAATTGAATGAGTATTTGAAAAAGGAGCAGTTGAACCTCTTAGGAGAGCCTATTCCCGAAAATATGGAGTCCGTGCATGTGGACATGAATAAACCTGAAGAATATCAGTTTAATTTCGAAATAGGATTAAAGCCTGAAATTGATATCACCCCTCTCAGTAACGGATTCCATTTTACCCGTTATAAAGTGACCACCGAAGAGAAGGATATTGACGAAGAAATAAAACGGCTGCAGAAAAGGGCCGGCAAGCGGGAAGAGAAAACGGAAATCACTTCAGAGGATGACATCTTAAAATTGCAATTTCAACCTTCGGATTCCGAAGGAAAAGTAACCGAGGGGGTTGAGGCAAAAGAAGAATCCATTGTACTCAGTTATTTCTCTCCCGAAAAAAGTAAATCTCTGACAGGGAAGAAAACAGGTTATTCGGAAACGATTAAGCTGAATGACGCTTTTGAAAAGCAGGAAGCTGACTGGATCATCAAAGACTGGAAATTAGGAGATGATAAAGCAGGGGACCAATTTTATCTGATGACTATTCAAAAGATTGAAGAAATTATTCCGAAAGAACTTTCAGAAGATTTTTACAATGAAATATTTCCGGGAGAAGAGATAAAGACTGAAGAAGCATTTCGTGAAAGAATTAAAAAAGACGATGAAACCCATTGGAACCAGGAATCTGAAAAGCGTTTGGACCATGACATTTTTGAAAAATTAGTACATGAAACACCAGTGGAATTACCGGAAGGATTTCTAAAGAAATGGCTCAGACAGGAGGGAAAAGAGCAAAAAACGGATGAAGAGATAGCTCAAGGCTATCCGCAGTTTGAACATGATATGCGCTGGAGCCTGATCTCCGGAAAAATAATGAGAGATAATCAGATAGAAGTTTCAGCCGATGAGTTAAAGCATCACTTCAGGCATCGTCTATCCGCTTATCTGGGTCTGGATCCTCACGATGAATCGAACGAGAGAATGGAAGGTTTGGTCAACAGCATGATGCAGAACGAAAAAACCGTGAACGATAGTTACAGTCAATTACTGACAGCCAGGTTATTTGACTTTTTACGCAATAAAGCGGAGATTGAGGAAAAAGAGATCACCGCTTCGGAATTTATAAAACTACCACATAATCATCATCATGAACATTAATCAGGAATTCAGAAAATATGCCGTAAAACACCGCGGTATGAATGGACTGGCTTTCGATGAATATGCCAGCCAATCGGTAAAGGCATTAACACCCTATATCATAGAGGAACGTCCCTTAAATGTGGCTTCGATGGATGTATTTTCCCGTTTAATGATGGATCGTATCATTTTTTTGGGAGAGCCTATTGACGACTACGTAGCCAATATTGTGACGGCACAATTATTATTTTTGGAATCCTCTGACAGGACAAGAGATATTCAAATGTATATTAACAGTCCCGGCGGCAGTGTGTACGCCGGTTTGGGTGTATATGACACCATGCAGATCATCGGCCCGGATGTTGCCACTATTTGTACCGGAATTGCAGCTTCTATGGCGCAGGTACTGATGTGCGCCGGAACAAAAGATAAACGCACGGCATTGAAACATGCACGTATTATGATGCATCAGCCCTCAGGCGCAGTCGGCGGACAGGCTACAGATGTGGAGATCACCGCTAATGAAATAAAAAGAGTGAAAAAAGAATTGTATGAAATTATCGCATTGCATTCGGGCCAGGATTATGAAAAAGTAGCGAAAGACTGCGACCGTGATTATTGGATGCTGGCCGATGAAGCTAAAGCTTACGGATTAGTGGATGAAGTGCTGATGCTGAATCCGCGTAAGCAGGATAATCAGGAAAATACAGATAAAAAATAAAGAGGCCTATTTTAATTCAATGATCATGAGCTTTTCAGGAAATTACAGAAAGGACTTTTTTATGGAAGATGAAGAAGTTCCAAAAGAAAAAAATCCTCTGGAAGGATTATTCAGTTCAAGAGAATTCGACAAGAAATTTCTGGAGCAACGTAAAGTATTCCTATGGGGGGTCGTGGACGATGATTCCGCCAAAGATATTGTAAGCCGCCTCCTTTACTTAGATACTATTGATCCGGGCAAAGAAGTTTCTTTCTTCATTAATAGTCCCGGAGGGATGGTCACATCGGGTATGGTTATCTATGATACCATGCGTATGATCAAATCTCCGGTTTCCACTATCTGCATGGGGTTTGCGGCTTCCATGGCCAGCATTTTACTTTCGGGAGGGAAAAAAGGCCGTAGATTTGTATTCCCCAGCGGAGAGGTGCTCATCCATCAGCCTTTGTTAGGAGGCATGTACCGCGGTACCTCTGCCGATCTGGAAATACAAGCCGAACAGATCAAAAAAACCAAGGACTTAGGAGCCAAAATATTAGCGGAAAATTGCGGTCAACCCCTGGATAAGATTATCAAAGATTTCGACCGGGATTATTGGATGGACGCGAAGGAAGCCGTGGAATACGGAATCGTGGATAAAGTGATTGATAAATTGAGCTGATCATTCCAACATGAAAAATCAAAAAAATCAGGAAGAGTATTGTTCGTTCTGCCTGCGGGGCAGGGATGAAGTGAAAATACTCATTGCAGGTGAAGAAGGATACATTTGTAACGAATGTGTGGAACGCGCACAGGAGATCATGGCGGAAGAATTATCGCAAATGCAGGCACAGTCAGCGGTTAATTTCCAGCCTAAAGTAGCCAAACCGGAAGAGATCAAAAAGTTTTTGGATGATTACGTGATCGGCCAGGATGAAGCAAAAAAGATCCTGGCTGTGGCAGTGTATAACCATTACAAGCGGCTTCAGCAACATATTACCGATGATGTGGAAATTGAAAAATCCAACATCGTCATGGTGGGCGAAACAGGAACGGGGAAAACCCTGCTTGCACGCACCATCGCCCGTATGCTGCAGGTGCCGTTTGCCATTGTGGATGCCACGGTATTCACGGAAGCGGGTTATGTGGGAGAAGATGTGGAAAGCATGCTTTCCCGTTTGCTGCAGGCATGTGATTTCAACGTCGAAGAGGCTGAACGCGGTATCGTGTATATTGACGAGATAGATAAAATCGCCCGCAAACAGGATAATCCTTCCATCACCCGGGATGTAAGCGGCGAAGGAGTGCAGCAGGCTTTGTTGAAATTATTGGAAGGCACTGATGTATTGGTCCCCCCGCAGGGAGGGCGCAAACATCCGGAGCAAAAGATGGTAAAAGTAAATACCCAAAATATCCTGTTTATATGCGGGGGCGCCTTTGACGGAATAGATAAAGTTATTTCCCGCCGTATTCAGACACATTCCATTGGTTTCAATGCAAGAAAAAAGGAAGAAGAATACGCCCAAAAACATATTCTTCAATATGTGAATGCACAGGATCTTCGTTCTTTCGGCCTGATTCCCGAACTGCTTGGAAGGCTCCCGGTAGTTACTTATTTACATTCTTTGGACAGGAACACATTGAAATCAATTCTCACCGAACCCAAAAATGCACTCATCAAACAATATAAAAAACTGTTTGAAGTGGAAGGTATTAAGCTGGTTATTCAACCTGAAGTACTCGGTTTTATAGTGGACAAGGCTATAGAGTATAAACTGGGCGCCCGCGGATTACGTTCCATCTGCGAAACCATTTTGACAGATGCTATGTTCCACTTACCTTCGACTAACCGTAAGGCATTTACAGTCACATTAGATTATGCCAGGGAAAAAATAGAACGTTCTACATTGAATATGCTGAAAGTCGCTTAAGTTCGTTTTCATATAAGCTGTATCTCTTTTTTTGTTCAAATAAAATCACCAAACCATGCAAGAGTACATTGATGAACTGCAGCAAAAAGTCGGGCTGACGGCAGATCAGGCCAAGCAGGCCGTTGAAACCATAGTCAACAAAGTAAAAAGCAAAGTCCCCGAAAGCTTCCACAGCGCTATAGATAACCTCTTTGCCGGGCAAACAGCCTCCGATGCTTTAAAACAAAAATACCAGGATTTCTCTGATCAGGCCGGCGAGAAATTACAGCAATTCGGCAGCGAAGCCAAGGAACAACTCAATGAAGCCGCAAAGCAGGCTACCGAGTTTGCCAAAGATGTAACTGAAAAGGCAAAGGGTTTCTGGAAAAAACTATAACACTTTCCTGATTATAAATAATATTGTCCGCTACTGCAATTGCTTCAACTACCGGCGATGCTTCTTCCGGCCGTCAATAATAACACCCGTGGCAGTACCGGCCCCTGCACCGATAAGACCGCCAAGCACAGCGCCTGCAGCACGATGTTTTCTGTCCACAATGGCTCCTGTGGCAGCACCTGCTGCTCCACCTATGACAGCTCCTTTTGCCGGATCACTCCAATTCCATTTCTTCCTCCGTGGAGCCGGAGATGAACTGGCAGGATAGCGTTGTCCATTGGAGCTTCCATAATATCTGCCATCGGAGGTCCTATGGCCATAGGAAGCGTTTGAATGATTGACCATACCTCTGGTTTCCCTTACATTGTTCACGGCATTGATCGAGTCAAGCACTTCCTGCTTAGCCTGATTGATTTGATTTATCGAATCAAGCACCTCCTGTTTGGCTTGATTAATCTGGTCTGCGGTAGTCGTGCGGTTGCCATGACAAGAAGCTAAAAAAAAGATTGCTCCTGCCAATATAATTACCCGTTTCATTTTGTTGATGTTTTTTTGATTGATTATTAATTTTGTCTGGGCAAATAAGATAGCACATCACTCTCCAAATGAGCAACAAGGATGATACCAAAATAATGCCAAAACAATAAATGTGAAATTCTTATTAATTGTAACCTGCTGATATACTTTAATTAATATTTAATCTTATGCCTTCTGAATGTGCTCTGAAAACCGGTGCATACAAGCATTCTATGGTGCTCAATCCACCGGTATAATCCCCTGTATGCGTAATATAAACCGGATAGGTAAATACATACACCCCTTTATTCAAATGCGGGAAATAATAATGTACGGCCGCATCTGTCATTGTGAAATAATATCCTGCCCCATCCTGAAAATGATAGCCGCTTATTGTTTGCAATGGCTCCATACAGGATGCGCGCACATCCTTCAGATGGACGTAATCCATGTTCTCCAGGGCCTTAACCACTAATCTTATCTGCACCTTATCGCCCACTTTCAGGAGAGTATGCTTATCTACAGGAATTAATTCAGGCCCGTGTGGAGTTATTTTCTCCAATGAAATCTGTCTTTCAATCTGCATGGGCGAAGAGCTGTTTTTCACCTTGTTCATATTTTCCAGATACTGAAAATACAAAGCGCCCCAGGAAGGCTCATCTTTGGCAGCTTTCTCAATCTTTATTTCCACCCGGTTCATTTTAGAAGTGATTTTCTTTCCCCGAATGTATTCCTCTTTATATTGCGTCCCTGTTTCGCTGTTCTTACTATTCATACTGAAAACATGATCACCTGCCCTGATGGTGACTTCAGGTGAAGCGGAAGCCCAATTTTTTCCTGCCAGCAACATGGCATACACAGCATCTGCCGTGGCACGGCCGGTTGCCCAGCGCCGGGTCTCTTTTTGTGTCAGCAGCCAGGTTGCCAGGTCGCTGACTGTCTTATCATCCTGATCAATTTCATTAAATGCCGCTATGCAAAGCGATTGTGCTTCCACAGGAGCCTGCCACCATTGATAACCATACTGGTTATTTTTCCAGTACATTCCTTTTACAGGATCCATCATTGCTGTCTCGGATAATGACCGCAGGATAGCTTTCGCAATTTTTTCATTTCCTGAACGATATTGCTCCAATGCAATCATAGCCTCTGAATACGGTGGTTTATCCTGCCATTGCTGAGAGGCTAGTCGTTGATAAAAACGATATGCCGGATGGATAGAATCTGTCATTTTAAGGCCCGGGAAAAAGCTGCGCATGTACAGGTATTGAATATCCATTTGACTGATTTGCGGATCTTTCACCTTATCCCGTTTTAACCGGTCATAATCTTCTTTCATTCTTGCATCCAAATAAGGAATAGCTTTTTGAACTATTTGATTTAAAGCTGCAGCACCATCTTCAGGCCAGGCATTCAAATGATTTAATCTTCCAATACCGGTTAGGATATGTTGTGTGATATAACGATCATCCGGCATATCCTTAAACCAGCTAAACCCGCCATTGGATAATTGCAGCTTTTGCAGACCCATAACAGCCGCCTGCATGTTAGCTTTGAAATCATTCTGATCAAACCAGCTTGCGATGCGGTATTTTTGGGCGCTTTCATTTTGTGCTGTCTGTACCCAGGGAGTTTCCTGCAGCATGACTGTTTTCAGATCTTCATTTTGTTGCAACGGACTTTTTAGTGCGTCGGTATCTTTAGTAAGCCATGCTTTCATGATATCCCGAAAATGAGGGATTTCTTTCGCAATAAAGCCGCTTAATACATTCGCATAAAAATGGTTGTATAAAACGTCAGCACTTTGCAACTTATCCTCATCTAAGAATGGCAGCGCCTGTACGGCGTACCATACCGGGTTGCCGGTATATTCGATAGTGAGCCCGAGCGGTTGTACTGAAGAAGATTTATTTAATTCATTCAATGCATCCCAATCCAAATAATGCGTGCCATTTCCACGGAAATTTAACGGCAGGCTTTCGGTGATCAGTGTTTTATTTGTTAAAACGGGGAGGACATTTTGTTCTCCGTCACTAAAGCTTCCTGCTGCAGCCTCTACTTTATAACTTAAAGCACCGGTATAATTCTCCGGTACGGAAATATTCCATTTCACAACGGCGCTTTGCCCTGCGTTGACTGCAAAGCGTTTCGTGATCATCTTATTTTGAAAAAGGTCGTTCAGCGAAGTGCCTGTGACAGCATCTGTCAATTCCAACCGGGCATTCCCCTGCAGATTATCTTTACTGAGGTCGCTGATTTTAGCAGAAAAGATTAGTTCATCGCCCTGACGGACAAATCGCGGTGCATTTGCCTGTATCATTAATGGTTTTTGGGTAACTACCTCTCTGTCGGAATAAGCAAACTGCAATTCCTTTGTATGTGCAAACATCAGCAGTTTCCATCTCGTCAACGCCTCCGGCATGGTAAAGGAAAAGATCACATTGCCACTGTCATCGGTATGTAACTGCGGCAGGAAGAAAGCTGTTTCATTGAAATTTTTCCTGGGTAAAATATTTTGGAATTCGTCCGAAACCTTGTTGTTGCTTGTGTCAGCCATAGGAACGGGTGTTCCTTCTTCTTTAGACATGATCCTGCTTTCATTTACGTTTGGATTCCTTTTTGAGGATTGATCGCGTACTGCAGCAGACATCGTGAATGCATATTGGATGTTTAAACGATAACCCAAAGGGGAATATCCAAACCAGCGGAGAGAAGGATATATTTTCTCATAGCTTGCGCCGGGCACAGATTCTGCAGGAAAAATATCACTGGAGCTTATCCCGCTAAAGTTATTTCCGCCGGTCCAGGATATTCTTTCGTAAACGGAAGGATGAATATCCGGCAATTGCCATGAATGCGGCCTGAATGCATCTAAAGAAGCATCATACATGGAAGCCAACAGTTCAGCAGAAACTCTTTGCCCGTCCGCGCCGGTGATCTTCAGGCGCCATTCTTCTTTCGCTCCCGGCAACATTTTATCCCTAAACGTTTCGTACTGAATATACAATTGTTTATTTTTCCAGGGTACATTTATTCTGATACTTTGGGAAAACAGCCTGTTGTCTTTTACTGTAACATAATTATAAATAATGCCTCCCCGTTCATCTTCATTTAATTGCCCGCCCTCAGATCTTACTTCATTATTTAATAAAATATGCTGAATACTTCCTGTCTGTGATAAGGTTTCCTTTTGTGCGATCACATGCACCTGCTGATCTGAAGAAAGATACCAGGATACCTTATCCCCCGGCTGAGCCGTTATTTCATTCGTGCTTATCCACAAGGGGTTATAAAACTCAGGATTTTTAATTTCAGGATCATATACCTGCAGATATTTTATGGCGGATATTGTGCTGCCACGCTCATCTTTACCTGTCACTCTGATCGCATACCAGCCGGGGTTTAATTTTTGGAATGGAATAATCACGGAGGTATTGGCAGAAACTTCCTGCGTCAGCTCTTTCACGGAAGGTAATTGTTTCCATGTGTCAGGAAGGCTCTCATCTTTATATTCATCATGCGGAAAATACTTTAGGTACTCCTTTTTGTCTAAAATATATTCATCCGGTTGCGGCCAGTAACGTGCACGAATAAAGCGACCGGGTGAGATCAGGGGATAAATATTGATATGAATATCCGAAGGAATATATTTCCCCGTTAAATTGGTGCTGCTGATATAGAGCGTATCCTCCTTTCGTTTATTGATCTTATCATTTCCCTCGATAGCTAATTGCAGGGAAGTATATCCTACAGGCAAATGATAGCTGAATGGATGGCTCTCTCCATTGATATCCGTTACATCCGCCGAAACAGTATAAATAAATACAGGATGCAGATTGCTGTCTGTTTGTGCATCAGGAATGGCGGGAAAAGTAATATCAAAATTTCCCTTTGCATCCGTTTTAGTCGCCCCCTGGGAAATGACAGCCTCTTCACTACGGGGTATAACAGGGCCTCGCCTGTACCATGGAAACGGGAAACGTATCTGCGTTCTCCGGGTCACCTGGTATTTGACCGCAGCGCCGTCCACCACTGCCTGGCTGTATGCAATCACACTGCCTTTCACACTGACCTCATCTCCTAATTGATACGCATGGGCCACAGTATCCCATTTTAAATAAAAAGTGGGACGTTTATAATCTTCCACAGAAAAATAATTATAAGCCTGCTGATCCTTCACCTCAATATGCATTTGTCCGTTCAGTAATCCTTCGGGTATGGTAAAGGAACCGGCATAAGATCCGAAATCATTCGTTATAAGCTGCAGAGAATCCACTTTCTGGTTATTGACATCATAGAGATAGATGGTGAAATTCCTGCCGGAGACGGTTTTACCCTGATAATTAAAGGGGCTATAGTTGATCACAATACCTTTAAAACAGACTGTTTGTCCGGGGCGATAAACAGAGCGGTCTGTAAATAAATAGGTTTTTTCAATGCTGGTATCTTTTGAATTATTTTCTGAAGAAACATAAGGTGTATAAACAGGCTCTCCTGTGAATAAATGATCACCATGAATAGTGATCTCCGGTATCCGGACGGAATAGCTTTCCGGCGTCTTCACTTTAAAAAGTCCCTGTTGGTCTGTAGTATAATCACCGGCTGCCCGTATGTCGGTTTTACGTTTTGTTTCGTTATAAAATGTTTTCCACATGGTTACCTTAGCGCCTGCCACCGGATTTCCTGTTTCTCTGTTTACAATGATGTAATTGCCTTTATTATCATTGATA
>SCQT01000026.1 GCA_004322015.1 Chitinophagaceae bacterium | reverse complement strand
CACCGGATGGAATTATATGTTCCTGAAAATATCGCCGGTGACGTGATCCGAATATCAAATGAGTTCCATATTGATGCACGGATCGTCGGCAGAGTGGACGCATCTGAGAAAAAAGAATTGGAGATCAAAGATGAAAATGGAAGATACGTGTATGCCTGATGCCGGTTGCCTGCCCGGTTGATAACAATAATGAAACATCAAAGCCATCAAACCATCTAAGCATCCAATCTCCTATCTTTGCAAAAACTTTCAGATTACATGTTACAAGTAAATTTTATCCGTCAGAACAAAGAGCTGGTATTACAACGTCTGGCTGTCAAGAATTTTAAAGAAACAAATTTGGTGGATGAAGTATTGCAGTTAGATGATAAACGTAAATCACTGAAAAATACTTTTGACGAAACACAGGCGGCGATCAATGCTATTTCCAGGGGAATTGGCAGGCTGATGGCAGAAGGGAACAAAGGTGAAGCTGAAAAGAAGAAAGCAGACGTAGCAGACCTGAAAAATAAATTACAGCCCATTAATGAAGAATTGCAGCACACGGAACAGCAATTGCATGATACGCTGATAAAAATACCCAATCTGCCGCATGAATCTGTGCCGAAAGGAATGACACCGGAAGACAATGTGATCCTCCGGGAGGGAGGAGTTACACCGGCTTTGGATAAAAGTGCATTACCTCATTGGGATCTGGCAAAAAAATATCATTTGATTGATTTTGATTTAGGAAATAAAATCACCGGAAGCGGTTTCCCCGTGTATAAAAATCAGGGAGCAAAACTACAACGTTCGTTAATTGGCTATTTTTTAGATTATAATTTATCGAACGGCTATACGGAATATTACCCTCCCTACATGGTCAACGAAGCGACTGCTTACGGAACCGGACAATTGCCTGATAAGGAAGGACAAATGTATTTTGTTGCAGAAGATAAATTTTATTTAATTCCCACTGCCGAAGTACCTCTGACCAATATTTACCGGGATGAAATTATCAGTGAAAAGGATCTGCCTGTAAAAATGACTGCGTTCACCCCTTGTTTTCGCAGAGAAGCGGGTTCCTACGGAAAAGATGTGCGCGGGTTGAACCGTGTGCATCAGTTCGATAAGGTGGAAATCGTACAAATTGTTCATCCTGACAAATCGTATCAAGTATTGGAAGAAATGGTTAACCATGTGGAAAAGCTGCTGCAAAGCTTACAATTACCCTATCGCATTGTAAAACTTTGTGGCGGGGATATCAGCTTTACCTCGGCGCTGACCTATGATTTTGAAGTTTACAGTGCAGCTCAGCAGAGATGGCTGGAAGTGAGCTCTGTTTCCAATTTTGAAGCTTTCCAAACTAACCGGATGAAGATCCGATCTAAGGATGAAAAAGGGAAAACGCAATTGTTGCACTCGTTGAACGGCAGTTCCCTTGCACTTCCGCGGATTATGGCTTGTTTGCTGGAAAACAATCAAAAAGCAGATGGGATTTATTTACCGCAGGTTCTTCATTCGTATTTTGGTAAAGAGAAAATTGCATAATATTATTTTAATTTTTTCCTCTTTTTTAAACGAACTTTCAATCTATTATTCCCATCTTACTTAAGATCTTAAAAAGTTCTTTTTGCCTCACTTGGTAGTATTTGCACAATTCTCTGAGCATCGAAAATGCATGTTTTTCTCCGGTAATTTCAGATTTGATTGAATCTTTTCTTACTTTTATGCAATGCAATTTCTTCTTGCCAATGGTCAGCATTTGCGTATCCGTGAGGTAAAGGCGGATGATGCGGCTGCCTTGCTGGAAATGTTTCGCAAAGCAGTTTGTGAAACAGATTTTCTGATGACCACTCCTGCCGAAGCACATAACCTGACTATTGAGCAAGAACGGGATTTTATCACAGGATACCTTAGGAATCACAATCAACTGTTCCTGGTCGGGGACGTAGAAGGTCAAATGGCCGGCACACTAAGCGTCACCCAGGCAAAATTGAAAAAGCAGCAACATGCAGGTGAATTTGGTATTGTGGTTTTACAAAAATACTGGAATATGGGAATTGCCAGGCGTATGATCAATACTATGATGCAATGGGCAACGACTCACCCGGTCATCCGGTATATCCATCTGAAAGTAATGGCCAACAATGAAAAAGCCATTCGCCTTTATCAACAATTCGGATTTAAGGAGGAAGGAAGAAAGCCCAAAGCAGTATGCCAGAGTCCTGATAATTTTCAGGATATTATTTTAATGGGCAAATGGATAAAACACGAACCTTCCGTTTAATGTCTGGAGTTTATAGTTCTGCTGACAGTATAACAAAATCAAAGCTGTGGGTTGTTAAAATAACCCCAACCCTCAAACCAAACGGGATATCAAAGTGTTACGTGCCCCCAGTTTTCACCCTTCTTGATCCGGTATAGTTGCATTTCGCTGATACCGAACTGATTGGCAATTTGCTTCATGGTTTTCCTGTCCGGAGAACCTAACATCCGCTTGATAGAACGCACTTTAGCAGAGTTGAGCTTTAACCCTGTGGTACGGTTACGTTGCCTTTCCTTGTAAGCTATTTTGGCAGGGCTTTTTTGCTGATGAGCTTCCATTTCTTCTTTCGTGGCCCAACGTAAATTCTTGACGTGGTTGTTTT
This sequence comes from Chitinophagaceae bacterium, assembly GCA_004322015.1. GTDB lineage: Bacteria > Bacteroidota > Bacteroidia > Chitinophagales > Chitinophagaceae > FW021-bin31. The sequence continues at coordinate 7,678 of SCQT01000026.1, read as the reverse complement.
TCTTATCATGATCTAAATGGATCACATATTTGTATGCTCTGCCCGGCTTGGGAAGAAACAACTTGGCAATTTCCCTGTGCAGGTAAAGCGACTGAAAGGTATCATTCGGCTTTACGTTAATAACCGTATAGCCCTCTACTGTAGATCCATTCAGCAAATTGCCATCTTTGATCTCGTGAGTATAACTCACCACCCTGCCGTGACTTGACACTGCATATTTTTTTCGCAGTGAAGATTTGAACCTGATCGGCAGGTCTTTCCATGTTTCATTCTTCAAGTAACTGATCATGGCATTTAGTTTTAAATGTGAAAAATAAGACTGACGAAATACTCTTTCAAAGCGCTATATCCAATGTGGAAGATTGACTGCAGGAATGATCAAAAGCGTTTTCATAGCCCTGATAATAACGTCCGATATCGTTCAGGATAGCCTCCACTTCTTCGCCTTGTTTGGCTGATACCAATTTTAACCTGAATTCTTTAATGTTGGGGAGACCTTTCAGGTAATTGGTATAGTGACGGCGCATCTCTAAAACTCCCAACACCTCTCCTTTCCACGCTATGGATTTCCTGAGATGGCTCTTGCATATATTGATCCGTTCGTCCATCTCCGGAGGCGGCATTAATATGCCGGTTTCTAAATAATATTTTATTTCCCGGAAAATCCACGGATATCCTATAGCTGCTCTACCAATCATAACACCATCTACCCCATATTTGTTTTTCATGGCCAATGCCTGTGGCGGGGTCAGTACGTCTCCATTTCCAAAAACGGGAATATTGATCCTGGGGTTGTTCTTTACTTTCCCGATCAGTGTCCAGTCCGCGTTGCCTTTATACATCTGGGTACGGGTGCGCCCGTGAATGCTCAATGCCTGAATGCCTGCATCCTGTAAACGTTCTGCAACTTCTTCGATATTTTTGGAATTTTCATCCCAACCTAACCTTGTTTTAACAGTAACCGGCAAATGCGTGGATTTCACCACTGCCGAGGTCAACTTCACCATTTTAGGCAAGTCTTTGAGAATAGCAGCTCCCGCCCCTTTACAAACTACTTTTTTTACCGGGCAGCCGAAATTGATATCCACCAGATCCGGATGAGTGGTATCTACGATTTGCGTAGCCAAGGCCATGGATTCGTCGTCGCCTCCGAATATCTGGATACCGATCGGGCGTTCGTAGTCGAAAATATCGAGCTTTTGCCGGCTTTTAATGGCATCCCGGATAAGACCCTCCGAAGAAATAAACTCGGTGTACATCAGATCGGCACCCTGCTCCTTGCACAAGGCACGGAAAGGAGGATCGCTGACATCTTCCATAGGCGCCAGCAATAAAGGGAAGTGGGGTAATGTGATAGAGCCGATCCTGATCATTCATTACGGAATTTTCAAAAAGCAAAGTTAAATAATATACTCTTTACAAGTGCTTAACCTGCTATTTTGTACTTTTATCATAAAATAAGAGTAATGCTGAAACCGGCTTTTGAAGCAGTTCAAACCCGTAATTCATCGTCCTATATGCTTAGAAATTTCGGGGAGGGAGCATTCAGCGCTCCCTATCATTTTCACCCGGAATTTGAACTGACGCTGATTACCGGAGGTGAAGGTAAGCGCTATGTGGGAAACCGTATGGAAGACTTCTCAGCAGGAGATTTAGTACTACTGGGCGCTAATTTACCCCATTGTTGGAAAACGACAGGGAAAAAGGATAAAAATGACCGGATAAAAAGCTCCAAGAGCAGCCTTGGCGCCGTGGTCATTCAATTTACAGAGAATTTCCTGGGTAAGGATTTTATATCCAGTCCTGAGTTAAAAGCGATCCAAGCACTGTTGCTGCAATGTAAAAACGGATTACAGTTCTCCGGACAAACAAGATCAGATGCTGAACAAAAGATCAGATCGCTTGCAGGGAAGAAAGATCACTTTGAAAAAATGATCGGATTGCTGCAACTATTGCAACAATTGGCCTTGTCTCAGGAACACCGTTTACTGGCTCCCCGGTATATCGCCGCTTCGTCTGGCCTGGATGATCAACAACGGATTAATCCGGTATTATCCTATATTCAGGAAAACTACAGAGATAAGATCAGCTTAGAACAGGCTGCACAAATTGCTCACATGAGCGTAAATGCTTTTTGTAAATATTTTAAAAAAATAACCAGGCAGACTTTTATGGAAACAGTCATTGAATATCGTTTAAATGATGCTGTCCGGCAATTAGTGCAGACTGATCTCCCCGTGACTGATATTTGCTTTAAGAGCGGCTTTGGCGATATATCTCATTTTAACAAAACATTTAAATCTAAAATACAGGAAAGCCCTTTACAATATAGGAAAAGATTTTTGGGAGAAAACAGGTAAGAAATTTTTTTACCTCCATCTTCTTTTCCTTATTTTTACATGATGAAGGTGGTCCTTAAAAGATAACCCACCTGATCATTTTCTATGTCTAACCGGAAAAGTATCCGCCTGCCCAAGGATAAGATCACAGTTATCCTTTTCTTTTTTGTTTTACTGTTATCATTATGCCAGCCGGCCTTATCTCAAAAAAAAGGAAAGGAAAAAGAGAGGAGAAGGAAATTTCATCCTATTGAGATCCGCAATTTAAACGATACGCTGGTGCCTACTTTGGTGAATAAAGTGGCTTCTTATACCTTCACCATAGATCGTGATAATTTCCTTTTGCAACGCAGTTACGATTTGCTTTCGATAGAGAAAAGCCTGCCTGGTATTGAAGATCAGATTAAAAAATTCCGCTCTATTTTTGAAAGAGTGGGTCAAAGTATGGATATCCAGGGATTAAATACATCAGTGATTATCCTGAGGGATGTAGGAACCAGGCTATCCTCTTTTAAAACTACTCTTGAAGGATATAAAACAGCTCTGAAGGAAAGTAACGTCAAAGTGCAAAAAATAATTACGGATTCTGCATTGATGACGGTGGTTACGGATTCCGCGCTGAGAGCAGAAATGGCAGGAGTCGTGTCAGAAGGTAGTACGCTGGATACTGCTCAAAAGCTTATGCTGGCGAAAATTAATTTATTATACAGCCGGGTGTCGGTAAATCAATTTGAAGCCGGAGATATTATTTCTGATATGGTTTACCTGACTATTGCCAAAAAGACCGGTCTGCTCACTCCCGAGCGTGCACCTTTACTTCAGAGTAATCCCCGACAATATAACCAAACGACTCAGGCTTTGATCTTTCAGGGACTAAATATATCCGGAAAGGTCATTGTCATTTACCTGGCAAGGAGGATCAACCTGCTGGTGCTGGCAGTCATGCTGATTATCCTGATTTTCATCTGGTGTAAATCAAATATTCACCGGATAAAGAGAAGAAAAGATGCTGCAGAAGTAATGAAGCAGATCCTGTTTCTGAAACGCAGTTTAATAATTAGTTGTCTGCTGGCTTTATTTACTTACTTTCCTTTGTTTTTCGCTGATCCGCCGTCGGCATTATTGTATTCTTTTGAAGTGCTCCGGCTGATCATGCTGAGCATCCTCATTTACCCTTTTTTAACTAAATCATTCAAAACTGTATGGATCATTTTTAGTATCCTTTGGGCATATTATGCATTGGATGACCTCCTTCTGCATGCTTCCTACGGAGAGCGCTGGATGCTGTTTGTGGCGGGTATCCTGCTGGTACTCATTTGCATTAGAACAATTATACAAAGCAAGACTATTTTTACTCAGATAAGCCGTTCACCCGTCACTAAGCCGCTTCTCATCTTTTGCTCAGTATTGACATTGCTTTCTCTGCTGTTCAATCTTTCGGGAAACTTCACATTGGCTAAGATAATGGGCATTGCTGCTGTTCAAAGCCTTATGTTAGGTATCGTACTTAAAGTATTCTGCTCGATGATAGTGGAGGCTATTTATTTGCAATCGGAAGCTTATCATGAATCCCGTTTTTCCGAATTTCTCAATTTTGAAAAACTAAAGTTCAGTTTAAGGCGGACACTGTGGATATTAGCCTGCCTGGTTTGGATAGCATCGCTTATCAGAGATCTGACGCTTTATAGCTGGTTCTCTAAAGCAGTCGTCTATTCCCTTGAAGTTAAAAGGCCTATTGGCAAATATCATTTTACATTTGCCAGCATCCTGATTTTTATCTTTATTATATGGCTGTCGTCCATTGTTTCCAGAATAATAAACTACTTCTTTGGTTATGAGAAGTCAGTGAAAACGGGCAAACGAAGCGGCTTGAATTCGATGGCGCTGATTTTCCGCCTCTGCGTTTGGGCGGCAGGGTTTCTGATTGCCGTGGCCGCCGCCGGTATTCCCCTGGATAAAGTGTCAATCATGTTGGGGGCCCTCGGCGTGGGTATTGGCTTTGGCTTACAGACCATCGTGAATAATTTAGTATCGGGGGTTATACTGGCATTCGAACGCCCCGTACAGGTAGGAGATCAGATAGAGGTCGGAGGCAGATCAGGTACAGTGAAGGAAATCGGTGTTCGGGCCAGTAAGATAAATAATTCGGAAGGTGCGGATATTATTATTCCCAATGGTGATATGCTGTCTCAGCATCTGATCAACTGGACGATGCAAAACCGGAACAAAAGAGTAGAATTTACCCTTGGGGTCCCGTATGATACTGATTTAGGAAAAATCAAAACACTTATTCTTGAAAAATTAAAGACCCATGAAGATATTCTGCAATATCCTCAACCTTCGTTTATCATTACCGATTTTGCGCCGTTTGCGGTGGATATGAAAATATTTTTTTGGGTTCCTGATCTTTCCAACTCTGATCCGGTTCGTACAAACGTAATGATAGAAGTAAAAGATATCCTTTCCAAAGAAGGGATACAACTGCAAACGCGACTGGTGAACCCTTATGATTTAAAGGAAAAGACAACAAAGTAGAAGGGAGTTCATCCGTTTCAGATTATTTCTCCCCTGTTAACAATTCAATTAAAAAATAACAGGATCGTATAGCATACCTTTGAACGAAAAATATCCATGAAACGCCTTCATTTGTGGTTGTTACTGTTCTCAATTACTGTCAATAATAATGCTTTTGGCCAATCTATAGAAGATATTGCAAACAATGTACTGCTCAATAGCAGGGCGCTGCGCCATGCCGACATCGGTATTTGTATATACAATCCCCGGCAAAAAGAATATGTGTATCGTTATAATGCCATAAAATACTTTACCCCAGCCTCCAATACCAAACTCTATACTTTTTACACGGGATTGAATATTCTTGGCGATTCCACCACAGGAATTCAATATCAAATTTTTCACGATACTATGTTTATTCGCGGGACAGGTGATCCATCTCTATTGCATCCGGATTTTAAAGAACAACATGCCGTCCGGTTTTTAGAGAATGCCAGCCTTCCCATTGCATTTTTAAATCCTCCCGATGACAATGCTATGTTCGGACAGGGATGGACCTGGGATGATTATAATGAAGCCTATCAGCCCGAACGTTCTGCCATGCCCGTGTATGGTAATGTAGCAAGGTTTACGGTAAAGGACAGACATATTCAGGTAGAACCCGAATGGTTTGCAGCCCGTCGTCTTTTGCGCAGGAACAGGAGAATGCGCGTGTATGCTTTTTATGTTCGCAGAGAACCTGAAAGAAATATATTTAACTATAATATTAGGTTATATCACGATTCGGATCCGCAGGAAGTGCCTTTTATCGTTAATAACGGCAGTGTGTCGGCCCAGTTGTTAGGAGCAGCTATTCATAAGAGAATTTCATATAGACCCGATAGAAAATTACCTGAAGATGATTGGATAGTGGTCCGGAATGTCCCGTTGGACAGTTTGTTTCGCCATATGCTATATCGGAGTGATAATTTTTATGCAGAGCAAACCTTGCAGATGTGCTCTATGAAATTATTTGATACCATCAGCACGCATCATATAATCCGCTATATGCTGGAGAATGATTTGGCTGATCTTCCTAATGCACCGCGATGGGTGGACGGTTGCGGGTTGTCACGGTATAATTTATTTACTCCGCTGGATATGGTTTCTGTATTGGACAAGATCTATGAACAATATCCTCCCGCACGCATTGACTCTATGCTGCCTACCGGCGGAGAAGGCACGCTAAAAGATCTGTATCGGGATATGCGGGGATATATTTTTGCCAAAACAGGCTCGCTCGAACATGTGGCCACACTCAGCGGTTATCTGACAACTCAAAAAGGAAATACGTTTATCTTTAGCGTACTTATTAATAATTGCATTTCTCCCTTGGATGATGCCCGGCTGGCAGTGGAGGATTTTCTCAGAAAAATATGGGAAACTCAGTAAAAGTATAAGTTTTGCGAATGGAATCGCTAATTTTATATTAATTCTGTGATTTTTTAATTCACCTTAATTTCATCCGTAAACATATAGCCGTTCTGTATGTATGCCTTCACGCGGATATAGCGTGCTTTATCTCCCTTTAAATTAAAATAAAACGATTTAAAAAGGAGCCGTTTGTCTTTGGGTGAAACATCGTTCACTACAATCCCTGCAGGAGAGAAATGACTATTGTCATCCGATAGTGAGACAGATACTGAATCCGGCATATATACACCCGGACCAATCAATTGCATAAAGCGAACCGATAAATTATTCAAAGAGGTAACAGAATCCATATCTATAGTCACATCCATGTTATGTAAAAAGCCCTGCCATTGTCCGTCCTGGTAAGTAAGCCCTCCGTCAATTCCATTGGTCAGCGTGGAATCCCTCCGGGCAGGATAATTTTGACTCCAGCCCCCGTTATTATAGGTTACTTTTTTCCCAATTGCCTTACCATAATCCGCCACATGTACAGCAGGAGAATCCATCGGCATTTCGTTTTTAAAAATAGTAGCTTTGATAGTTGTGATGCCATTTACTTCAAAAGGTTGTGAATAAACCGGTGATTGCAGGGTGGGGGTACTGCCGTCGGTGGTGTAATGGATTACCGGATCATATTGTTCCGTATTAAAATGAATCCGGTAATCCTTCTCTTGATAATCGGGCACGGCTTCAATATGAATACGATAAGACGGGCGATAATAGTTAACAAAATGCCTTTGCAACAGACGATACTGATCCTGCATTCTCCTAATAAAGTCGTTATAATCTTTTTCTCCTGACGGCTTCCAGGCGATTTCAGCTAAAGCAAGTAATCTCGGGAAAATCATATACTCTGCATGTTCAGTTGTCGGGACCCATTCCGTCCACAGGTTGGCCTGCACACCGAGAATATGTTTTTTTTCTGATGCAGTCAGCGAATCTTCAGGAACGGGGTCATAACTATAGATTTTTCTCAAGGGAATATATCCTCCAATGGCAGTTGGTTGAGTATTGGGGTCGCTTTGATAATGATCAAAATAACAATATTCACCCGGCGTCATGATCACGTCATGGTTCATGCGTGCGGCGGCAATTCCGCCGGATTCTCCCCGCCAGCTCATCACAGTGGCCTCAGGCGCCAAACCCCCTTTCAATATTTCATCCCATCCTATTAATCTTCTTCCGTGATCATTCAGAAATTTCTCTATCCTTTTTACCAGGTAGCTTTGTAACTGATCTACCTGCGTGAAACCTTCGCGTTTCATTAATGCCTGATTCAGCGGATTATCTCCCCAGGATCGCATGGAAGCTTCATCGCCGCCTATATGAATATATTTGGAAGGAAATATTTTCATGACTTCCGTTAACACATC
>SCQT01000025.1 GCA_004322015.1 Chitinophagaceae bacterium | reverse complement strand
CCGCAGCAGCATACAAGTGGTTTGAAACCAGTGCCTGTTGACTGGTTCCGAGAGGTCTGCTCTCATCATTTACATAGCTCCAACTTCCTTTATCTAAAGAACTCGTTGTTCGTGACACTCAATATCCGGGGTTTTGGGTTAGCAATGGATTTAAATCCAACTCAGTTTGCGGGATCGGATATACGAGCATATAAGGTTGTACATTGTAATTCAAGTTATTGCCATTGCCATCCTTTTGTGCATTCATCACGGATATGGCATTGCCTGTTCTGACCAGATCAAACCATCGTTTCCCCTCAAAGGCTAATTCCAATCTTCTTTCATTTAAGATAGCCGTTACCATCGTCTCTTTTGAATTGGCAATTATTGGACCCAAATGGACTCTTGCTCTCACTTCATCCACTAATTTAGCAGCATTTACCAGGTCTCCTGATTGATTGTAGGCCTCTGCCCTTAATAACAGGATATCTGCCAGGCGTAACGGATAAAAATCATTCGTCCCATTATTAGGATCGTTATATTTTACAACGATAGGATAATGATTGGGATCTTTCCAATAGGGGTCGGCCCATCCATAGTTAACGAATGCAATAGAGGCATTCATTCTTACCGTATCATTTTCTGCTTCAAATGCGTTTACCAGATCATTAGTCGGTGTTTCAAACTTTTTCCATCCCGGGCCTATGAACTGGGAAGGGATCCAGTTGCCCACTACACTGTATCCCACATAATTAAATTCCCATATCGCTTCGCTGTTATTCTTGTGCTGATTATCCCATAACCAATCATAGTTGGGAAGCAGGGAATAATCGGGGATTACCTGATCACAATAATAAGCTACGGAATCCCAATTTTTATTTGGCATGGCGGCATATACTTTTGCCAGAATGGAATTTACGGCGCCCTTGGTTATTATCATTTTATTAGGAGGCACATTGTCGTTCTGAACAGTCTGCCTTGCATACCACAGATCATTTAAAATAGCCTGGTAAACTGTATCCACAGATGATTGTGGTACCAGCGTGGACTTGATCAATGACTCGGAATTTGTCTGATCAACTGGTTTCAACATTACAGGGACTCTGCCATATAACCGTACTAAATAAAAGTAAGTGTAGGCCCTCATAAATCTGGCTTCACCTAATATCTGAGCTTTACGTGCCTGGGACAAAGCCGGATCAGTGCAATTTTCAACCTGCGCAATCGCGCTGTTAAGTACGCCTATGATCCCATAGGAATCGCTCCAATCCCTTGCTATATTCCCATTGAGCGCATTATCCGTAAACAGATCAATGGAGATATTATCCGGATTATCGCCTCCTGCATAACAATTGTCCGACCTTACGTCACCATTGGTTATCCTGTCCAGCACGTTCGATTCCAATCCATAAGCATAACCGGATTCAGCGTCATAACATCCGGCAATCAGATTTTCAGCATCGGAAGCGGTGATGGAAACCGAAGTATTTGTTTGGGTTACGATCTGTGTGACAGGCATTTTATCCAGCAGCTTACTGCAACTGTTAGCACCCACTACTAAAAGTCCACCTAAAATAAGTAGCGGTACCGTTTTTATTTTATCTTTCATTTTAAGAAGTTTTAATTCGTTTTAAGATAATTCATTGTTTTCAGATCATTATTTCAAATCTAAATTCAATCCGAAGATGAACATTTTCGCCTGTGGATAAGCTCCGTTATCTACTCCAAGCGAAATATTTCTGTCGTCATTAGAATTGCCCGGGTTACCATAAGAATTAACCTCGGGATCAAAACCCTGATATTTTGTAATAGTGAAAAGATTATTCGCAGAAATATAAACCGAGGCGGCTTTCATTCCAACTTTTTCTAAAATGGCAGGGGTAAAAGAATAAGACAGTGTAATAGTCTTAAAACGTAAATAAGAACCGTTTTCCAGGAATCTGGTTGATATTAAGGAGTTATTGGTACTTCCATTAGTGCTTACTCCCGGAACGGTAGTAATATCTCCCGGTTTTCTCCACCTCTTTAGGACCGCTGTGCTTTGATTAGCCGAATTTACCATTGCTTCCGCTTCCAATTGGCCTGCATTAAATATCTTATTCCCCTGAGAACCTTCGATAAAAACTGTGAGATTAAAATGATTATAAGTGACATCATTGGATAATCCATAAACAAATTGGGGTTGTGCACTGCCCATTAAGACCCTGTCTGAAGGATTCGGATTGTCGGTCTTTGTCTTACCCTTTGTCAGGTATAATTCATGGCCTGTCTGAGGATCCACGCCATCAGCCACATATCCGTAAAATTCACCCAAGCCATATCCCTGAACTAAGGCAATGCTGTTGCCTCTCGTATAAATATTTCCGTAAGCGTTCATGAATTTTATCCCTTCACCAATGCTAAGGATCTTATTTTGATTGAACGAAATATTAAGGCTGGTATTCCATTGCAAGTGCGGCTTGACAACATTTTTAGTGGAAATTAAAAATTCCTCCCCTGTATTCTGCATGGAAGCTGCATTAACAGGAGCCGTGGAGAAGCCGGCCTGAGAAGGCAACGGAATATTGATCAAAACGTTTTTAGTCTTTTTCGTATAATAATCTCCTGAAAAAGAAATTCTTCCATTCAAAAGAACTGCATCAACTCCAATATCTGTTTGGGTGGTCGTTTCCCAGGTCAGACTTTTAGGTGCAATGGTAGCCGCCGTTACCGCTCCTGTAATGGGATCAACATTTGACAGCGGAAGATAACTATAGCTTCCGATACCTTCCTGATTGCCATTTTGCCCCCAGCTTACCCGGATTTTAAGATCGGATACGGGAGTGATATTTTGCATAAAACTTTCCTGCGATATTCTCCAGCCCGCAGAGAAAGAAGGGAAAACAGCAGATCTGTTACCCTGGGCGAATTTAGAAGACTGGTCTTCACGAATATTGGCTTCAAAGAGGTATTTATCGGCATAATTATACGTAACTCTTCCCAAATATGACATGAGCGCCCATTCATCCACTGCCGTGGTTCCCGGCGCTTTTATGGAATCTCTGAGATACATTTCCTCCCATGGCAAATGCCTGTATATCGGATTTAAAAAAGACCCTGAAATTGTGGTAGCAGTCGTATTCGAATTTTGTGCAGTCCAGCCGGCGAGTGCGGAAAAACTACTCTTACCCCATACGGCAGAGTAGGTTAATAATTGTTCGCTCAGCCATGTTAAATTGTTGGTTATTGTTCTTGATTGCTGGCCTCCCGTTTGCCTGCCGTAAGTGGTGAGAAACGGATCGAGGAAATAAGTATCTGTATAATTGCCATAATCAAGTCCAAAGCGTGATTTAAATGCTAATCCTTTCCAGATTGTAACCTCTGCATTCAGATCGGATATTAACCGGTTTGTGAGATTTTTATTATATCTTCCTAAAATAGCGCCCAACGGGTTCTCCCATCCGGTTAATGGGTTTATTCCAATAGTGCCATCAGGATTAAACTTAGGGACAGTAGGCGGCGTTTCTAAAGCGGAGAGAACTACCCCTCCTCTTGCAACGCTTGCATTGTCCGTTACATCATGATTATGGGACTGGGTGAGGGTGGTATTGGTGGAAAGTTTCAGCCATTTGGCTGCCTGGGTTGACAGATTCAATCTCCCACTCCATCTGTTGTAGGTGGCAGGTTTAATCATACCCACCTGATCCATATAATTCAATGAGATATAATGTTGTGTTTTTTCACTTCCCCCTGAAAAGGACAATTGGTAATTTTGCTGGTAACCATGCCTGAAAACCTGATCGGGCCAGTTAATATCATTAGCCTGAACCATAGAATCAGTAATCACCTGAGATCCCTTTTGCTCGTTTGCATAATCCTGGTATTGCTTTGCATTCAGGACCGGAAGCATTTTAGTGGGTGATGTGACGCCATAGTAAGCGCTGAAATTAATATTAGATTGGCCTGATTTTCCTTTTTTAGTAGTAATAACCACCACTCCGTTTGCTGCACGGGTACCATAAATTGCCGCTGAAGCAGCATCCTTTAAAACACTGATGGATTGTATGTCGTCCGGATTAATGGTTGAAACATCCGTCATTGGAATCCCGTCCACTACATAAAGAGGGTCATTACCCGCGCTAATGGATGACGAACCTCTCACACGGATAGTAAGTCCTGCTCCCGGTTTGCCTGAATTAGAGGTAACCTCCACGCCGGAAGCCTGTCCTTGCAATGCTTCTCCTAAATTGACTATCGGACGATTGGCAATTTCCTTAGATGAAACTACTGATACAGCCCCTGTGAGATCTTTTTTCTCCTGACTGCCGTAACCAATAACCACGACCTCGTTAAGTCCGGAATTCGACGTACGTAATACAATGGTTAAGTTTGACTGCCCGTTAACGGGTATTTCCTGTGTAATAAAACCGACGGAAGAGACGATTAAAATAGCATTATCTGGCACCTCCATTTCAAATTTCCCTGATGCATCAGTGACTGAACCTACTGTAGTACCTTTTACCTGAATTGTCACTCCTGCCAGGACAGTTCCGGTGGAATCCGTTACAGTTCCTTTAAGATGAATACCTTCTATCTCACTATTTCTGGCTGCGATCACGATCAGATGAGTACCAATAATCTTATAGGTAAGTTCGGTTCCCGAAAGGATCTGATCCATCACATGGGGCACCGACACACCCTCTGCATGGATATTCACCGTCATACCCGGTGATAATAATGCATCATTGTACAAAAAACGGTAATCGCTTTTCTTTTCAATTTCTTTAAGTGCTTTGGCAATCTCCACATGATCCATGTTGAGCGTCACCGTATTATTCTGCGAGAAAGCTCTCGCAGATACCTGCATGCAACCGATAAAAATTAACAGCGTACTTATTTTCATAACCAGCAGGAATTTTTTGACCCCTTGCAGGTGAAATATTTCATTCACCCTTTTAAATTTTTTCATATTTTTACTCCGGTTTAATTGTGAATAAATGGAATACCGTACTTTCACTGTAAAGGGAATTTCATCTCCGATGCTGAAGTCTAAAGATGTTTTTCCCGAAGAAAGAAATACCGGTTTTCAGATTAAACTGTGAGGAAATGCCGCTTTGCTTTTCGGAAAGATTGTTTCACCGCAATTAAGAAAAGTACGGCGGGCATTTCCTTTTTTTGTTGTCGTTAAGTTACCATAGGCTTTAGTTTTAATGTGGTTTTATTTTATAAAAATATTCTCATTTTCTTAGTTAAAATTCAAATTTCAAAAAACAAATAAATGTCAATATTAAAAATGTCAAATTCAAAACTGTCTAAGCCTAAAATGTTTGGAAATTTTTCTTTCGGTCATTGATATTTATTTGTTTTTTGTATATTGTTATTTGTTTTTCTATGGTTTTGAAATATATACTTCATTTTTCTCAACTTTATAATGGAATGGCGCCGTGATCTGCAGTGCCTTCAAAGCCTGATCCAGTGTTTCATCCTCAAAAATTCCCGTAAAACGGTATTGTGGCACCTTACTGTCCGAGAAATTGATCTTTATATTATACCAGCGTTCCATTTGTATTGCCAATTGAGTAAACGTTTCGCCGCTGAAAGCCAATTTATTCTGCACCCAGGAGGTTTCAACCACCGTGCTGTCTTCTGGGAGAACGGTTAAAGGAGATATTTTATATTCATTTTTTATTTCAGGTCCGGGAGCGTTTAAATGCTGCATTTCAGTTTTTCCGTTATTATAAACTGTCAACTTTTCATCCGGCTTTAACAGCACCTTTCTACCGGGATCATTTGCAAAAGTTACTTCAATAGAACCTTTAATAAGCGTAGCTTCCACTGTTTTATCATCCGGATAATTTTTTACATCAAAAGAGGTTCCCAATACTTCTACATTGATCTTTCCTGCATGAATAATAAAAGGATGTTCCGGATCATGCATTACATTAAAAAATGCTTCCCCGCTTAGCGTCACCTCTCTGTCTGCATCACCAAAGTTTTTATTATTATAAAAAAGATTACTTCCTGAGTTAAGCCATACCGTGGTTCCATCCGGAAGGGTAATTTTCGATTTACTTCCGTATCGCGTGGAAACTTCACTTAAAGTATTCTTCCCCCCGTGAGCTAACTCTATGAGATGGCCTGAGGGATTCATCTCTACGAGGTAGAAACTAATCAGGATTACGATTACCGTAATGCCCGTCATCCGGGCGATCATTCTCCAGGCCTGTTTTTTAGGCTTCTCAACTAAAAGAAGTTCTCTCTCCGGAGTTTCGGGGATGACCTTACCCGCTGTATCCGGTTCGTTTGCAAAAATCTGTTCTTTCAAATGGGTCCAACTCTCAAGCGCCTCTTTATCTGCTTGTTCTTCTTCATTTTCCCGGACCTTCCACCATTTGGAGAGCATCTCATAAGCATACTGCCACGAAGGTTGTTTCATCAGCAGTTGATGCAACTCTTCCTCTTCGGATGCGCTTGCCTCATCCGAAAGCTTTTTAGTAATTAAGGTCCATATATGAAATCCGTCCTCCAATAAAAATCTTTGTCTGCCTGTAATTAAAGACAGCCAAAAGAAAGGATATCCGTAAAAGCGTGAAAAAAATTTTTTCAGGTAGCAGAAGTAAGATATAAATTGATGGCGGAAGCGATCTTTTTGGTGGCTATGGTCATTTGTGTATCCACCGTGCGGGGGGAAATGTTCAGGATGTCTGCGACTTCACGATATTTCAATTGTTCTTCCCGAACAAGAGTGAATATCAATTTACATTTTGGCGGTAAGGATTCCACTGCCTTATTGATCCTCATAGCCATTTCTTTAGTCATCATCAGGTAATCAGGAGTGTTATTTGCTGTAGGAATATCCACCGGGTAAGTCTCCAGATAAGAAATAATATCCCTTGACTTCCATTCTAAATAATTCAAAGATTTGTTTCTGACTGCCACAAAAAGATAGACTTTCAGATTATTGATCTTACTTAATTCAGCCCGGTTTTCCCAAAGTTTAATAAACACATCTTCCACGATTTCTTCCGCCGGTTCTGCCTGTGCAACCATCGTTTTGGCAAAGGAGAATAGTTTGGGATAAAAATAGAGATATAATCTTTCTAATGCCCTGACGTCGCTGCCAGTGGATATTAAGCGCTGGAGTTCGGAGATTTCATCTGATGTCATCGCAATAATTCCGGTTGAAACCAATGATACTACTGCATTTTATATAAATCAATAATTGATAAAATCCGCCATGGTAATTTGCTTCTGAAGTTATTTCTTCGTAAAAATACTGATCTCATATATCTTGCAGTAGCAAGTAAAGGTAGAAGAAAAAACTTACATTATAAAAAAAATGACCGCATCCCTCTGTATTTTGTGGAAATATCAATTAAATATTTAATTTTGAATGTACAACTTCGAAAAAAATAACCTGCTTTTAAACTTTTTTTGAAAATGATCGGATTAAATATGGAAAGTGTGCATCAATCTCCGCTTGATTTTTCGTTTTCGTTAGGACCTGTGGATACATCCAGCCTGGTGGATAAGGTGGAAGTGAAGCTGATCCGTTTTTTTCTGGACAATAAATTGCAACCGGGAGACGGTATCCCCAAAGAATTGGATTTGTCCGAATCTCTGGGAGTGAGCCGGACGGTGATACGTGAAGCCCTTCTGCGCCTGCGCATGATAGGTTTGATAGAGTCTAAAAAGAAGCGCGGGGCCGTGTTGGCAAATCCGGATCTTATAGCCTTACTGCAAAAAACACTTTATCCGGCGATGATGGATGAGCATACCCTTCGGGATATTTTTGAAATGCGCCTGGTGATGGAGATCGGAATGGCCGATTTGATCTTCCAAAGAGTGAAACCCGCAGATATTAAAGAATTACAGGAAATAGTAAAAAATGAGCCTGAGAAAAGTGAAAATTATTTATTTGAAATAGATCAGGAGGTCCGGTTTCATGGCAAATTGTATGAGATCACCGGTAATAATACGCTGAAAAGATTTCAGCAGTTGTTGCTTCCTGTGTTTCAATATGTGAACAAAAGCGGTATCCTGAAAAAGAAAATAAAAGCAAAACGTTATGTATCCCATCAGCAATTGGTCAACATCATTAAGCAAGGCACTCCGGAGGAATTCAGGGAAGCCATGAGGAATCACCTGGAAAACCACTTTAAGCGGTTATTCTGAATAAAAATTATAATATCCGAAATTAAAGGTTAATTTTGTTAATGAATTTTAAGTGTAGGGAGCCCTGATAACCGTTGACTGCTAAAAACTACTGATCACTCTCAAAACAATCAAGCATGGAAAATCAGCCTGTAGTTTCCACGAGCCCTGCCACTCCGTCTTCCGGCATACAACCGCGCCCGGGGAGCGATGATAAAACGATGGCTTTATTAGCCCATCTCGGTGGCGTTTTTTTCGGATTTATTCCGTCTCTCATCATCTGGTTGGTGAAAAAGGATGAATCGCCTTATGTGGATGAACAAGGTAAAGAAGCATTGAACTTCCAGATATTCATCGCCATCTGTTATTTTGTTTCCGCCATTTTAATTGTAGTGCTTATAGGTGTATTGCTCCTGATCGTGGTGGGAATATTTGATCTGATCTTTTGTATTATCGCTGCAGTGAAAGTATCCAATGGAGAAAATTACCGTTATCCGCTGACGGTCAGATTTATTAAATAAAGATATAGAATTAATTATTAAAACACGTAGTCCCGATTATTGTGTCTTTTCTGTAGCTGTTTATGAAAGAAATCCTTTGTATATACGCAGGGAAATGACCTTAGTAGAAAAGGAGAATCGAATTATCAGGACCTTATTATCTTATTAAGATTATCAAATTGCCCTGTTCGCTTTGCGGACGATAAGGTAATAAGGAAGATATTCTTTTTTTTCTTCCGCCTGTTTTTTTTCCAAAGGTTTGTACAGATGGGAAGTTTGCTTATTAAATATCTCAAGCCAAAAGAAGTATAAACTGATGAAATGATTCTAATAGGGAGGAAATTTAAAATATATCTGTCATATCTTCCACTCCCCTATTCCTTTTTGCAACGAGCAGAATTCTTTCCAAATATCCTGCAAGACCTGCGCAGCGGGTCTGATATCCCGGATCAGTGCGCTCACCATCCCTATTTCCAATTCCCCTTCATCCAGGTTGCCTTCGAATATTCCCTTTTTCGCCCGGCCCCGCCCTAAAAGTAATTGCAGCTCTTCTTTGCCTGCGCATCGTTCCTCAGCTTCTTTCACCTGCGTATAAAATTTATTTTTAAGCATCCTCACCGGGATTAATTCTTTTAATGTGAGCATGGTATCTCCTTCCGCCGAGTGAATGACAGCCTGTTTAAAATGATCATGAGCTGAAGATTCCTCCGTAGCGGCAAAGCGGCTGCCTATTTGAACGCCTTCTGCCCCTAATGCAAATGCTGCCATCATGGCCCTGCCGCTTGCAATCCCTCCGGCTGCCATGACGGGGATTTTTACGGACTGACATACACCTGGAACTAGACAAATAGTAGTTGTTTCTTCTCTGCCATTGTGCCCCCCTGCTTCAAAGCCTTCTGCCACCACTGCATCACAACCTGCTGCTTCCGCTTTTATTGCATATTTACTTCCCGGCACCACATGAACGACTGTAACACCATGCTGTTTTAATAACGGCGTCCATGTGTTAGGATTCCCCGCAGATGAAAAAACTATTTTTACCCTTTCTTCTATAATGATCTGAATATGTTTATCAATATCCGGATATATCAGGGGTACATTGACGCCAAAAGGCTTGTCTGTAGCCTGTTTACATTTACGGATATGTTCCCGCAGCACATCGGGATACATGCTTCCTGACCCTATTAATCCCAAGCCGCCCGCATTGCTGACAGCGCTCGCTAACCGCCATCCGGCAGTCCAGATCATGCCGGCCTGGATAACGGGATATCGGATGTTAAATAATTGCGTGATCCTGTTAGTCATGGATTACATTGTTTGATGGTCTCGAAAATCCGGGATGGCTTCATGGGTTTATTGTTTCATAGTCCGATCGTTAAATATTTTTTAGCAATGAGCAACGATAGCTAAAAGCCAAAGGCCAAAGGCTGAAAGCTAAAAGCCAATTTTTAACCCAGATCTATTTCCGTATTATCGCCTATATTCAGGCTTTGGGTAAGTCCGTGTATATTGGCATCATTACCGATTATGGATGAATTGAGTACCACTTCTGTCAGGTTGGAATAAGAACCTATAATAGTGTTTTTGATGATAGAATATTTGATTACCGTATTATCACCGATAGTTACATTAGGACCTATGATTGAATTTTTAATATTGCAATGGCCGGCGATGCTTACCGGAGGTATAATGATGGTACTTTCGTAGGGGATATCCGGCAGCTTCGTATTATCATTCTTTTTCAGTAAAATGGAATTAGTTTCGAGTAAGGAATCTTTTCTCCCGCAATCAAACCAATTATTGACTTTAAAAGAAGAAAATTTCACATTCTTCTCGATCATGCATTGCAAAGCATCCGTAAGCTGATATTCATCATGTGATTTTACTTTCCGTCTGAAGTTTTCCTCCAGGCATTTGAAAAGAATATTTGTTTCTTTTATTTTATACAAGCCTACCAATGCCATATTGGATTTCGGTATCTGCGGCTTTTCCACCACACGTGTAATGAAACATTTATCGTCCATTTCTGCCACTCCGAAATGACGGGGGTCATCCACTTTTTTTACTCCTAAGGCTGATCCGTCGAAGCTTAGTACTTCTTTTGCATTAAATTCGCAGATCGTATCTCCCATCACAATAAATATCTCATCCTCTCCGATCAATTCTTTAGTTAAGGCAATAGCCTGGCCGGAGCCTTCCCGCAGGTTTTGTTGTACAAAATAACAGTGTAATTCAGGATATTTCTGATTTACATAATCAATGATTTTATCGCCCAGGTAACCGATCACGAACACAAATTCCGTAATACCTGCTTCCGCCAGCGGATCTACAATAAAACTCAAAATCGGTTTACCGGCTATAGGAATAAGCGCTTTCGGCTGTGTATAAGTATGTGGACGGAGTCTCGTGCCCGCGCCAGCCACAGGAATAATTGCTTTCATCGGCATAACAGGTCAGAACGTGTAAAAGAAAGTGATATTCACTCTACTGAAAATGTGAAGGTACTATAAATTTCACACGTGAGGAAAACGGTCATGCACCTGAATAATTATCCACATTCCTGAACTCATATTTTTAAGGCGGGCTATTTGACTTACCTTTGCCCTCATATTTTTATTTTATGCAAAGAGACGAACAAACTTTCAGCATTATTCGAAAAGAATTAGAACGCCAGCGTCGTGGATTGGAACTGATCGCTTCGGAGAACTTCACCAGTCTGCAGGTCATGCAGGCAATGGGAAATGTGATGACCAATAAATATGCCGAAGGCTACCCCGGTCACCGTTATTACGGCGGATGTGAAATGGTGGATCAAAGTGAGCAATTGGCCATTGATCGTGCCAAACAGATTTTCGGAGTGGAATATGTCAATGTACAGCCTCATTCGGGGGCACAGGCTAATGCTTCAGTCATGATGGCCGTATTGAAACCCGGAGATAAAATTTTGGGACTTGACCTGAGTATGGGTGGGCACCTGACGCATGGCTCCCCTGTTAATTTTTCTGGTAAGTTGTATGAGCCTCATTTCTATGGCGTCAGTAAGGAAACGGGACTGATAGAATATGATAAGATGGAAGAAGTGGCTATGCAGGTTCATCCTAAATTAATAGTTTGCGGAGCTTCTGCTTACAGCCGCGATTGGGATTATAAGCGTATCCGTGAAATAGCAGATAAAACCGGTGCCCTGATCATGGCTGATATTGCACACCCTGCCGGACTGATAGCTAAAGGATTATTAAACTCGCCTTTTGAATACTGTCATTTCGTGACTACTACAACCCATAAAACATTACGCGGCCCTCGTGGGGGCATGATCATGATAGGAAAAGATTTTGAAAATCCTTTTGGAATTAAAACGCCTAAAGGTGATATCCGTATGATGAGCTCCGTGATTGATTTAGCAGTTTTTCCCGGGGTGCAGGGTGGCCCGTTAGAACATGTCATTGCGGCTAAAGCAGTCTCTTTCTTCGAGATCCTTTCGGACGAGTATGATCAATATGCCAAACAGATCGTAAAAAATGCACAGTCCATGTCAAAAGCATTTGTAGAAAAAGGCTACCAGATCGTTTCAGGAGGAACGGATAACCACCTGATGTTGATTGACCTGAGGAATAAAAATATTACCGGCAAGAAAGCCGAGCAGGTTTTAGTAAAGGCAGATATCACCGTCAACAAAAATATGGTCCCTTTTGATGATAAATCCGCCTTCGTTACTTCCGGCATACGGGTGGGGGTGCCGGCTGTGACTACCCGCGGGCTGACAGAAGAACACATGCTGCAGATCGTGGAATGGATTGATACCTTGCTGATGGATCCTGATAATGAACAAAAGATTATAACAGTAAGATCCGCTGTGAATCAATTTATGGAACAATTCCCGCTGTATCCGGAGTTAGGATAAGATGGAGAAAATTTTGTGTTCCAACCAAAGAAAAATTACTATGACAGAGAATGAATTGTCGAGGATAATTGTGGATTGCTGCTTTAACATCCATACAGCCCTTGGACCTGGTTTGTTAGAATCGGTTTATTAAGAACTATTGGCTTATGAGATTCAGAAACGGGGTATTAATATTAAAAGACAGCAGGGTATAGCAGTAATATACGACAATATCAAAATGGATTTAGGATTCAGGGCTGATATCATTGTTGAAAATAAAGTAATCATTGAAATTAAATCAGTAGAAGCTATAGCTCCTGTCCATCAGAAACAACTACTTACCTATCTTAAAATAACAGGTTTAAAATTAGGGTTATTGGTGAATTTTAACGAGGCGTTAATCAGAGACGGTATTCAGAGAATTGTAAATAATTTATAAACATCAAAATACTTCGCCTTAGCGACTTGGCGTGAAACTTACAATCACGCAAAGACGCAAGGGCGCAAAGAACTTCAGGCTGTGAAAAAGGTGATAAGATTTCCACACTTGGCGGCTTAGCGGCTTAGCGTGAGATTTACGTTCAGCCTAGATTATAGACCTTAACTGATCACATACTTCTTCAGATAATCAATACTTTTAGTGATGCTGTCAAACGGATCACCGGGACAGACATCCTGTTCCACAAAGAAATGTTTCATACCTGCTTCTTTTGCATGTGCGAAGATGCGGTTCCAGTCTATAATACCACTTCCCACTTCCGTAAAGAAATGCTTCGGAGTATTATCCATATCTTTTACATGCCATAATGCAAAACGTCCCGGATGTTCTTTGAACATGGCTACCGGATCGAATCCTGCCTTAGTGATCCAGTAAATATCCATTTCCATTTTTACCAGATTCTTATCCGCGCTTTTCAACAATACTTCATAAGGCACCTGTCCGTCTATTTCAGGAAATTCAAAGTTGTGATTATGATAACAAAGCTGAATACCGTGCTTTTTACAGGTTTCACCCGCCTTATTTAATTCATCGGCCACTTTTTTGTAATCATCCAATGTCTTTCGTTTATCTTCAGGCAGATAAGCGCATACCATGTATTTCAGGCCAAGATGAGCCGCATCTTCTACCGCATGGTCCCAGTCGCTCAGTATGGTGCCTTTTGTTTGTGGGTCGCCCAGCGCGTAATGACTGCTGGGCATCATCAATCCGTTTTGCCTTAATACGCCTGAAAACTCTTTTACATCCATTCCGTAAAACTTTTCCGTACCGGTATAGGTGGCTCCTTCCACTAATTTATATCCGATCTTTGCCACCTTAGCCAATGACCCGCGGGGATCCTTTGCCATAGCATCCCGGACGGTATAAAGCTGCAGGCCGGGAAGATAGGGATATTTACTTCTCTTTAACGCTTCAGCCTTTAATATTCCGGATGATAAAAAAATGCTGCCGGCTAACATGCCTGACTGTTTCAGAAAATCTCTGCGATTGGACATATAATAAGGATTTAGTTAATTATAAATTGTACAGATGAATCTTTTCAGCGATTAAAAGTAAAAAGAAAAAAATAGAATTTTGCGTTTTTTTTATTTTTGAAAAATAATCATATCTTGCATTCATTATTAATCATCAAACATTTCTATTTCAACTTCTGAAATACTTCTCATTCCCTGAGGAGAAATATTATTTTAATTTCCCTGGTTGTTTTAAAGATTTTTGATCCAAACGCTGTAAAATGCCAAAATTAAAAGTAGGCGTAGTGGATTTAGTCAGCAAGGGACCTGACCATACGCTGTGGGGAAGGATCATGCATGCAAACTTAGCCAGTATCATGCCGCAGGTGGTGGCTGCCTGGTGTGAGCAGCATGGGCATGAAGTGAAGATGATATGCTATACGGGATATGAAAATCTGCAGCAGGAATTGCCAAGAGACGTCAATGTGGTTTTTATATGTTCCTTTACGCAGGCTGCCATGCTGGCGTACGCCCTCAGCCATTATTTCCGAAGCAAAGGCATTGTCACTGTGCTGGGCGGCCCGCATGCAAGGTGCTATCCGGATGATGCCGTTAAATATTTTGATTATGTAGCGGGCTTTACACATCAGAGCACGATCCAGCATATCCTGGACAACTGTACACCACAACGTCCTTTGGGAAAGTATATCAGCGCCGGCAGCCAGCCGCAGCAGCTTCCAGGCATACGGGAACGCTGGAAATATATTGAGCCTACCCTGAAGAAAGCGCCGTTTCTCAAGATCGTCCCGATGATTGGCAGTGTGGGCTGTCCTTATACGTGCCCTTTTTGCATTGATTCAACCGTGCATTATCAGCCATTGGATTTTGATATCATCAAAGAAGATTTACGCTTTTTACTGACAAAATTCAGATATCCCATGATTGTATGGCATGATCCTAATTTTGGGATCCGTTTCAATGAAAGCATGGATGCCATCGCTTCTGCAGCGCCGCCAAAAAGCTTTAGATTCATCGCAGAAAGCAGCTTATCCGTGCTTACGGATGATCATCTGAAAATTTTCCAAAACAACGGCTTTCAGGCATTGCTCCCGGGAATAGAATCATGGTTTGCCTTAGGAAATAAATCAAAGACTATGCATGTGGAGGGAGAAGAAAAAGTGAACCGGGTGTCAGAACATATTAACAGGTTGCTTCATTATACGGATTATGTGCAGGCTAATTTCGTATTGGGACTAGACAGCGATGCAGGGTCTGATCCTTTTGAGCTTACCAAACAATTTGTAGATAAATCTCCGGGGGCATTTCCGGGTTATTCTTTATTAACAGCTTTTGGCGAAGCGGCTCCACTGAATTTACAGTACCAGGGTGAGGGAAGAGTCTTGCCTTTCCCTTTTCATTTCCTCAATAATCATTCAGCAATGAATATAAAGCCCAAGAATTATGAATGGATTGATTTTTATGATAAAGTGATTGATCTGACTGCTTACACGTTTTCAAAAAAGGCACTTTATCGCCGGTTTAGTGCCACTTCCACAGTTACATCCAAATGGATGAATTTTATGCGGGCTGTATCATCAGAAGGTTACGGACGGTTGCGATTTTACAGGCAAATCCGTAAAAACCTTGTCGAAGACCTTCATTTCAGAAAATACTTTGAAGGGGAAACAGATCAATTGCCTGAATTTTATAAAAATATTATTCAAAAAGATCTGGGGACATGGTGGGAATGGTTGCCGCAAGGCGCATTAACGCATGATCCTAATGCATACCTCCATAAAACGATACAAAAAGAAGGCGTTAGTTGATTTTATCTGGAGGCATCATTGTTTTTTTGAAATAATTTTGAACTATCCAAATAATAGCATACTTTGGCACTCAATTCAACCACACTTCCACATGATAGACTGCTACCAATTAACATTGTTACAGGAAAAGGTTGCATTATATGATGATGAATCTGCTTATGAATCCCTGTACATGCTATGTTTTCCTCCACTCATGCATTTCGCATATTCTTTTATTAAGTCTAAGGAAATAGCGGAAGAAATCGCTTCTGATGTATTATTTAAGATATGGAACCAGCGGGAGAACCTGGCTAAGATCAAAGATTTCAGGCTATATCTGTATGTGTCCACACGGAATATGGCGCTCAACGAGCTTAAGAGGCAACAGCGTTATCAGACCTTCTCTTTAGAAGATGCACCGGCATGGATGAAAGCGGATGACGCCACCCCGGAAAACCTGCTGATCACGGATGAACTGTTTAAGAAAATACGTACTGCCATATCGCAGCTCCCCTCCCAATGCAGACTCATTTATAAGCTTATCAAAGAAGACGGATTAAAATACCGTGAGACGGCCGAATTGCTGCATCTATCCGTTAAAACCATCGAAGCACAAATGGGAATAGCTACTAAAAAGATCTATGAGGTCTTCCGCAACAGCATCCAGGAACCGGTGGCTTTGAAGAATAGTGCTTCTTCTAAATAAATAATTACAGGCTAAATAATAATTTGATGTGCTCGTTATAATTCAAAGTGTGATATAATGAATTTAAGATGCTGAAATTGTAATTTTTTCAATCGGATACGATAATAGAAATCTACTACTTATTGATCTTTAGACAACCTGCAAAAATATTGCCCCGACGGGGGCTTCCCGGTAACTGCACTTTTATTATCTATTGGACTATCGTCGCTCTGCGACTAATGGATTTGAGCAAGAAGCGCCAGCAGCACGATAGGTCAGTAGCATAATATTATTCATAATTTCTTATAAAAGTGTCAGCAGCACGGCATAGGAGCATCTCTAATTGCTCAAAAAGAAAACATCGAGAAAACCCACAACATAAATTTTTCCCACTCTCTTTAAGGGTACCGGCCTAAAATATTGTCTCCTGATTATCACCTGCTTTGATCAGGTATAAACCGGTCCCTATCATTTATGGAGAAAGACAACCGCCTTTGGGAATTAATAGCTAAAAAATCTGCAGGAGAAGCCACAGCAGAGGAGATCAGGATTCTCGATCACTTAATGCAGCAATACGGGACCGATGTGCACTATATGATGAATGTGATGGACAGCTACTGGGAAGAAATGAATGCTGCCAAAGAAGGGAAACAGGCGTTTCTATATGCAGAAGCACTCAATAACCGTTTGAAACAGGTATCTGCTTCAAGCCATAAAAAAACAAAAAGAGATTATTTTTTCTATTGGGCTGCGGCGGCGATGATCACTTTATGTATAGCCATAGGCTGGCTTATGTGGAATCCCTTTCATTCCGCCTCCTCTGAGATGAATATAGTAATGGTTAAGGACGGATCAAGAAAGAAGGTTTCTTTGCCTGACGGCTCGGAAGTATGGCTCAATGGTGGCTCCAGGCTGATATATTCCAAAGGTTTGGGTCACTGTAACGCACGTGAGGTCACCCTTTCGGGAGAAGGGTATTTCAAAATAAAGCATAATAACAATTGTCCGTTTATTATTCATACGGATTATCTGGATATTAAAGACCTGGGTACAGTTTTTAATGTGAAAGCCTATCCGGATGAAAAGGAGGCGATAGCCACGCTCATCAGCGGTTCCATTGAAGTAAGTATTAAAGATGATCCGGGCAGAACCATCATATTAAAGCCTCATGAGAAAGTCTCCTATTTCGCCGATATAAAGAGTTTGTCCTTAGACAAGAATAATAAGAGGGTTATTAATAAAGAAGTTGGTGCAATACGCCCGCTGGCTTTGCGTAAGAACCGTTTAGAAGTGTCGGATATTCAGCCTGTGGTGAATATGCGTGGGGACACTATTGTGGCAGAAACGGCTTGGGTAAATAATGAATTGGTATTCCAGGGAGAAAGGTTTGGTCATTTGGCAGAATCCATGCAGCGATGGTATAATGTGTCCATCAGGATTGAAAATGAGCAGGTTGCCAATTATACCTTCACGGGAATATTCGATGGAGAAACTTTAAAACAGGCTTTGGAAGAATTAAAGATGATCCGTGGATTCAGCTTTGAGATAGATAAAGATACTGTAATTATTAAATAATTAGTTCACATTTAAAAATCTATTCACTATGACATGAGCCATCCTTTATCTCACAAAAACCCCTCCTCTCTCTCCGCCTGAGCGGAAAGAGAAAGAGAGGTAATCTGGTAACAACGAAGTCCTTTGTGGTTGGTCGCCCCGGGGACTTCCATTATTAACCTTAAAGCACACAAAAATATGAAAAAATGGTTTCCTCACCCTGCTTTTTTCGAGGAAAAAAGCACCAAAAAGATCTGGCTGGGTATGAAATTGAGTTTTATTCTGATGCTGGCCACCTGTCTCCAGGTTTCCGCCAAAGCGTATTCTCAGAACGACGTCCGGTTGACGCTGGACTTGCATAAAATGAAATTAAGCAAGGTATTCTCTAAAATTGAAAAAGAAAGCGCCTACCGGTTCCTGTACAGCGACGACCTGGTTCCGGTGAACAAAAAGATTGATCTGCAGGTCGTCAACACCCCGCTGCCGGAAGTTTTAAATACGTTATTGGCCAAAACGGATCTTCATTACAAGATCCTAAGTAATAACGTGATCGTGATAGCCAAAAAAGGAACGGCCATTCAGCAACATGAAGTGACGGGCGTGGTCAGGGACGTGCATGGCAATCCCTTGATAGGTGTGACGGTGCAGGTAAAAGGCACCAATACAGGAACAGTGACGGATGCGCAGGGAAGGTTTTCGCTGGAAGTACCGGATAATGCCGTCCTCACTATTAGTTCCGTAGGTTATGAATCACAAGATGTATCTGTAGGAACAAGAACAAGTCTGAATATTACACTCCAGGCTTCCTCCAGCACGCTGAATGAATTGGTGGTAACCGGTTATACCACCCAGGTACAAAAGAATATTACAGGGGCGGTTTCATCTGTGAATGGCTCTCAACTGACCACTATTCCCATGGGCAACGCGCAAAAGCAATTGCAGGGGAAAGTATCCGGTGTAACCATCACCACCTCAGGCGAGCCGGGTGGCAGCAGTTCTGTCCGTATCCGTGGTTTTGGATCTTTCACCAGCAATGATCCGCTGTATGTGGTAGATGGGGTTCCTACATCAGATATCAGCAATATTTCTCCTGATGACATTGCCACTATCAGCGTGTTGAAAGATGCTTCCACTGCTTCCATTTATGGGGCGCGTGCCTTTGCCGGTGTAATACTGATCACGACTAAACAAGGCAAAGCCGGAAAACTTACCGTGAATTATGATGTGTCTTACGGTAAGCAATACCCGGGGCGCGGATTCGATATTATGAACCCAACCCAAACGGCAGAATGGACCTGGAACGCCATGAAAGCTTCGGGCCAAACACCATCCCATCCGCAATATGGTAGCGGAGCCACTCCGGTTTTACCGGATTATATCCTGGCGGGAAATAATTACGGATTATTAAATAGCGATCCTGCCACTGCTGCTTTGGTTGATCCTAAATTATATAATATTGATCCCTCCAAAGGTCCGTTTTATCAGATTGTAAAAGCCAATAAAGCAGGTACCAACTGGTACAAAGCCGTGACCCGCGTGGCCCCTATTCAAAGCCATAATCTTTCTCTGTCGGGTGGTAATGATAATTCCAGATATAACGTCCAGTTGGGATATTATAATCAACAGGGC
Source organism: Chitinophagaceae bacterium (assembly GCA_004322015.1). Classification (GTDB taxonomy): domain Bacteria; phylum Bacteroidota; class Bacteroidia; order Chitinophagales; family Chitinophagaceae; genus FW021-bin31. The sequence goes on along the minus strand of SCQT01000025.1, from coordinate 4,493 downwards.
ATTGTATTGGAAACTTATCTGAAAAGATATACCATGAGGGCTAATACCGAATTTACCATTCACAACCGTGTAAAGGTGGGAGAAAATATACAGATGGCATTAAAAGACAATCCCACGATCGGCAACGGTAATGTGGGTGGAAATGAAGGCAATGCATTCGGTTGGTCCTATCGTGAAAACCCGTTGATACCGGTGTATGATATCATGGGCAATTACGCCGGCACCCGCGCTGCAGGGTTTAACAACCCGCAGAATCCGGTAGCTGATCAGGAAAGAACCAAAAATAATAAATCACTTACCACAGACATTTTTGGGAATGTTTATACGGATATTATGCTACCCTATGACCTGACGTTCCATTCCAGTTTCGGTGGTGAATTCTGGAATAATTATTATAAAACCTATGGTTATCTGCAATACGAGAATAAGGAAAATAATCCTACTACTAATTATGTTTATGAGGGCGCCAGCTATGGTTATAGTTGGGTTTGGACCAATACACTCACATTTGAACATCAATACGGTGTTCATCATGTGAAGATATTGTTAGGACAGGAAGCATTAGGAGGACATGGCGGTAATGTAGATGTTTCCGGTTATAACCCTTTCAGTGCTGATCCCAATTATACCACTATCAATACAACACAGTCTAACGGGAGAACCGCCACAGATGGCGGTGGCCCTTATGCGACCATTTATTCTCTTTTTGCCCAGGCCAATTATAATTACAAGGATAAATACCTGCTGAGTGGCACCGTACGCCGTGATGGAGCCGCGGTTTTCGGAGAGCAGAATAAATACGGTATTTTCCCTGCAGTATCTGCCGGATGGCGCATTTCGGGAGAAAACTTTATGAAGGATGTTAGTTGGGTGAACGACTTGAAATTAAGAGGCAGCTATGGTGAAATGGGTAATTCGACTCCGGTGCCTCTTGTGAACCTGTTCAACACCTATGCCTCCAGTCCAAGGGCTGCATCTTATGATATTTATGGCACCCATAACAGCCTGCAGGAAGGTCTTCGGGCAAACAGCTTTGCCAATCCTGCCGCCCATTGGGAAACCAATAAGACGCTGGATTTCGGGGTAGATGCTACTTTATTCAACAATTCTTTTAATTTCAGTATTGACTGGTACAGGCGTAACACGGAAGGATTATTGTACGCGCCACAGGTAGAAGCAACTGTAGGTTTCTTAAACCAATATCCGACTGTGAATGTTGGATCAATGAAAAATATAGGTATAGATGTCCAGGCTGACAAAAAGGGAACTTTTGCCAGCAATTGGAGATATGATGTAGGTATTACGTTTACCCATTATAAAAATACCATTACTAAAGTTGCTAACGGCGTCAATTATTTTTACGGTAACAGCTATGGTTCGGGACGATTAGGCGGTAATCCTACTATTAATGAAGTAGGATATCCTATGTCAGCATTTTATGGCTATAAAGTGATGGGACTATGGCAAAGCCAGTCGGAAATAGATGCTGCTGATGCTATGGCTCAAAAGAAAACAGGGGATTCTAATACTAAATACCAGAATGGGGGTGAGCATGTCGGAGAATTCCGCTATGCGGATATAAGCAAAGACAGTATCATTACTTCTGCCGACAGAACCATTATTGGTAATCCAAATCCAGATTTCACCTATGGCATCACTGCCGGTATTGGATGGAAGAATATAGACCTGAATTTAGAGTTTTACGGGGTATGGGGTGGTGACCTGTTCAACTATACCAAATGGTTTACCGACTTTTATTCATCTTTCCCCGGCGGGGCTGTCAGCACGAGGGTGTTGAATTCATGGACTCCCAACCATACCAATACCAATATCCCGATTTTTGAGGCACGCTCAAGTGATAGTTATAATAAACAGGTTAATTCCTATTATGTGGAAAACGGCTCCTATTTCCGTTGCCGGAACATACAGTTAGGTTATACTTTTAACAAAGGCACATTGACAAGGGCCGGGATCCAAAACCTGCGTTTATACGTGCAGGCCGTGAATCTGTTTACCATTACCAAATACGACGGATTAGATCCTGCAGTAAGCGGACTGGATAACAATTTCGGAGTGGACTACGGCACTTATCCCATGGTAAAGCAACTCATCGTGGGAGCCAATGTAACCTTTTAACATAATTTCAATGATTCATAATCATAAAATCTTTCGACATGAAAAATAAAAGTAAATATGGAATAATAGCTGTCGCGCTAACGGTCAGTCTTTTTATTTTTTCCTGTAAAAAGAGCTTTCTGAGCGTTCAGCCTACGGGTGTTTTAGGTGATGCACAAATGGCCACACCGAACGGTGTAAGAGAAGCTCTGATTGCCGCTTATTCTGATTTGGACGGGCAATACAATCCTAATGGTTTTAACTGGCAGGCACAACCGGATAATTGGTTGTATGGTAGCGTCTGTGGTGGCGACGCCCATAAAGGATCAGATCCTGGGGACCAGGCTGATGCATATTCAGTGGCGAGATTCGAGGGCTCTGCTTCGAATGGTTATTTTGAAACCAAATGGCAATGGGTGTATGATGGAATATCACGGAGTAATTTAGTGCTGAGATTGGCTGCCCGAACCAATATGGGTGCCACTGAAAAAGCCGATATCATTGCCCAGGCACATTTCCTGCGCGGCTATTACGCTTTTGAAGCGAGGAAAATGTGGAATATGGTTCCCTGGGTGGATACGGCGGTTACTTACAGCGCAGGGAATTACCACGTGCCGAATAATAAAGATATCTACCCGGAAATAGAAGCGGATTTCCAGTATGCATACCAAAATCTGCCCGGTACACAAGATGCCATTGGCAAAGCCAATAAATGGGCGGCGGGGGCTTTTCTGGCAAAAGTGTATATGTTCGAGAAAAAATTCAGTAACGCCTTGCCGGTGTTGACTGATGTTATCCAAAACGGAACGACATCCAATGGAACGAAGTATGCATTATTACCGCAATTTTCCATGAATTTCAATTTTGATTTTAATAATAGTTCAGAATCCGTATTTGCTATACAGGCGTCTCTGAATGACGGAGCTAATGGCTACCATGGTAATGTCGGCGACCTGCTGAACTATCCCTATGGTAATGGTGCGGTGACCGGATGTTGCGGATTTTTTCAGCCTAGTATAGAATTAGTGAATTCCTTCCGCACGGATGCTAACGGATTACCTCTTTTAGGAGGAACCTTAGATCAGCCTGCCTATGATTTACCTGCTAATGCCGTTAAAAACGATCAGGGTTTAGCTTCCACAGATCCCTTTACGCCGGATCAGGGCAATCTGGACCCCCGTGTGGACTGGACGGCAGGGCGTCGTGGTATTCCATATTTAGATTGGGGAATTGATCCTGGTAAAGACTGGATCCGTAACCAGGCAAGCGCCGGTCCTTATTCTCCTAAAAAGAATGTTTTCTATAAATCTCAAATCGGTACGGGGGGTGATAATTCTCAAACTCAATGGGCGCCGCTGAATGCCATTAATTACAACCTGATCCGTTTCGCACAAGTGCTGTTATGGGCAGCAGAATGTGAAGTGGAAGCTGGCGACCTTAATCAGGCAGAAGTTTATGTAAATATGGTACGTACCCGGGCTGCCAATCCGGCAGGTTTCGTGATGAACGGAAATGCCCCGGCTGCTAATTATGTGATCAGTCCGTATCCTTTGGGATGGTTTATTCTTCAGGGACAGGATATGGCCCGCAAAGCTGTCCATTTTGAAGAAAAATTAGAGTTTGCTATGGAAGGGCAGCGATTCTTTGACCTGGTAAGATGGGGTGAAGCCAATGCGGTTATGAATCAATATTTCTTGTATGAAGGTAAGTTTACAGGGGATGTACAGGGAGCTAAATTTACCGACCCGCTTAACCAATATTTCCCTATACCACAGCAGGAAATAGATTTGAGTAGTGGTACGCTTGTACAAAGAACAGGGTATCGTTAATCAACAGAAAGAGTATCATTTAAGAACACAGAAGTATAAGAGCATTCCTGAAATTACTACCGGTTTAACAGTAATCAAAGGAATGCTCTTCTTTATTAAGAATAAACGACCAAGCCCGCGAAAGAATCCTTGGTGATCCTTAGTGTCCTTTGTGGTTAAAAAACTAACCACCAAACGTACAAAGCAACACGAAGAAAAGACCTGGTGATCTCCTTGGCGTTCTTTGCGGTTAAATAAACCCAAAGAATAACCTTAGTGTTCCATAGTATTAGAAGTATCTCTAAATTTTAACAAAAATAATACCTATAAATGTTCAATCATGAAAATATTTTCAACTAAGAATATAGCCATCTCCTGCGCATTATTATTTTTTTCATCTTTTGTCAAAGCACAAACAGTAAAAGAAATCAATCCACAATTAGGTAAAAATTCAATATCGCAAATCGTCCACGCCATGACCCTGGAAGAAAAGGCCAGATTAGTAGTCGGCATGGGTTTCAGACTCCCCTCCCCTCCACCCGGCCACGATTCTTTGAAATTGCCCGCTAA
>SCQT01000277.1 GCA_004322015.1 Chitinophagaceae bacterium | reverse complement strand
TATTCATGCGGCGGAATATGCGGCAGAAAAGCTTTGGCATCAATATAGACAGCATGTCCGCCTGTAGGAAGAATGATGGGTACGCCGGCCTCCGTCAGCTTGTTGCCTGTGTATTCTATGCTCCGAATCCTATAGGTGAGATAATCCTCATGTAATACCTCATCCAGTCCGATGGCAATGGCTTCCAGGTCGCGTCCCGCTAATCCGCCATAAGTTGGAAAACCTTCAGTAATGATCAGCAGATTACGACATTCCTGAATCGTTTTTTCGTCGCGCATAGCGAGAAATCCGCCGATGTTGGCGAAAGCATCTTTTTTGGCACTCATCGTACATCCGTCGGCATAAGAAAACATTTCCAGTACTATTTCCAGGATGCTTTTGTTTTCATAACCTTTCTCCCTTTTCTTTATAAAAAAACAATTTTCCGCGAAGCGACAGGCATCCAGATAAAAAAGGATATGATACTTTTTACATATCTCCGAAGCTTTTCGGATATTTTCCATGGAAACCGGTTGTCCGCCGCCTGAATTATTCGTGACGGTGATCATACACATCACAATGTTTTCAGCGTCTTTCTCTTCAATACATTTTTCCAATGCATCTAAGTCAATGTTTCCTTTGAAAGGGGCAATGACGGAGGGATGTTTCCCCTCTTCATTAAGCAAGTCAATAGCTGTACCGCCTTCAAACTCGATGTTGGCGCGTGTAGTATCAAAAAAAGTATTACTGAGGAAATATTTTCCTTTCGCATGCAATACGGAAAACAAGATTTTTTCGGATGCCCGCCCCTGGTGGGTCGGGATTACATGAGGCATTCCGGTTATTTTTTTGATCGCTTTTTCGAAATGATAAAAGCTCCTGCTTCCTGCATACGACTCATCTCCGATCATGATACCGGCCCATTGTTCGCTGCTCATGGCGGAAGTGCCGCTGTCTGTCAACAGGTCAATGAGCACATTATCGGCATGAATGAAAAATGGATTATAATAAGCTTTTTCTAAAATAGCCAGACGTTCTTCTTTAGTGGTAAACCGGATAGGCTCTACCGATTTTATCCGGAATGGTTCTATGATCGTTTTCATGGTCTGTTGGATTTGTTGAGGTGTAATGGTTAAAGTTAACTATTCCCCACAAAGGCACAAAGTACACTAAGCAATTCTTTAATGTCTGTGAGGAAGTCTGGTCAACATATTTTTAATTGACCTTATAGTTTAAAAGTGATATACCGCCGCGAATTAAGTGGGGCTTTTGATGATATTTTTCCAGTATGAGTTCAAGCGGGAAAATTTAAAACGAAGATAGGAATTGTTTATCGGATATCACACTTCGATTCCAATTTTTCTCATCAGCAGAGAAGCATTCATACTGGTGCAGATGCCGGGCTTCAGCTTATAATCAAAATAAAGTTCCTGATCCTGCACTTCTGCATCGAAATGGTAGTTGAGAATTTGATTTTTATATTCGTTTCCCATTCCTGTCAATTCCAGATCATGGGTAGCAAGAATACCTACCGCCTCTTCATGGAGAAATTGCTTGATCAAAGCCTTAGCGCCGGTATGCCTGTCCTGAGAATTAGTGCCCCTCAAAATTTCATCCAATAATAAAAATACTTTTTCATGAGCACGCACTTTCTGCAGAATAAATTCTAACTTTTTCAATTCGGCATAAAAAGTAGAAATATTTTCCTCTAAATTATCTGCGATACGCATGCTGCTGATAATTTTAACGGTGGAAACAAACATTTCCTTTGCACAAACTGACGAACCGGCCATGGCTAAAATCATATTGACTCCTACCGTTCTTAAAAAAGTGCTTTTCCCTGCCATGTTGGAACCTGTGACCAGCATGATCTTTCCTGTTCCATTCAATTGTAAGTCATTGCAGACCCTTTTATCATCCGGTATCAGGGGATGTCCTAAAGCTTTGGCTGAAAGCATAAAATGCTGATCATCTATTTCGGGGTAGCACCAACCCGGATGATTAAAAGCCATGTTAGCGAAAGAAGATAAAACCTCCATTTCAGCATATACCTTTACCCATTCCGACAGATCAGAGGAATATTTATTTCTCCATAGAGTTAATTTCCGGTATTGATACCAATCCCAAAACACACAAAGATTTAAAGGAAAATGAACTAAAGGGTTTAAACGTAAGTGCATTTTGTGCAGCGTTCTTTTAAGTTTATCAAGGAGTTGAAAAGCTGCATGTCCTTCCTTATAACATTTATTCTGTATTTTTTGCAAATAAGAACTTTGAAATTTTTTTTGTGTAACCCATTGGATAGCTCCATAAAATGAATCAATGGCATTAATAGCTTCTGAAAGGAATTCATATTCGGGTGTAACGATCTTATTCACACGCCATAATAATAGCAAATGCGCACAAAAGGATATCCATAAAATTTTCCAGGGCAAGATATGGAAAGAGGCAAGGATAATTATAAGCAGCGTAATGACAGGAAATGCTATGACCAGGCTGCCTATCACCTTTTTATTTTCTGCCTGTTCCCCCTCCCGTTCAATCCATCCTTTGATTTGCGTGTAAACATCCTCATTCATTTTCGATTGCATGCCTATGGCCTGTAATTGTTGTCTCCAGTCTGTTTCCGGTTGTAATTCTTTGACGGCGTCCTGCACTTGTAAAACAGTTTCTTTTTCAAGAGGCGAGGATAATCTTGCCGCCAATAAATGGGCTGCCGGCGCTGCTGTCGTACGATTGATCCATTGAAATAAGCTATGTCTGCCAAAAATATCCAGATCGTTCGAGTAAGGATGCGTTTGATCTCTGAACCGATCTCCGTCATCAAAAGCGCTGAAATCGTTTTGTAATGCTTTTACTTCGTCCTCATTGATTGTGAGCAAGACTTGCTTAAATTTTAAACGATGGAGGTTGTCAATATCCTTTGTGGTAATAAAAATAAAAGCAGATAATAAAATAATTGCGACAATTATTGCCCATACCCCATTAAATTCCAGTAATACAAAAAATAAAACAATCGCTCCAAGAAATGAGATCAGTCGACCTAAACCGAAATTCCTTTTCTTTTTCTTAAGATTATTAATTTCTTGTTGTAATGTAACTATTTGTGCCGAATAAAAATCAAGTACATCCATGCCCCGAAGGTAAAACAAATAAAACAGTAACTATTTTACATGTATTTGTTTTATTTTTGGAAAGTCATTTCAAACTAAAAACGTTTTTATGAAAAAATTCACGGGACTTCTTTTTATTTTTTTATTTTCATCCCTTACCTTATTAGCCCAGCTTCCATTCGATACTTCTTTTGCGCGGACCCATTATGACAAATATGAGTATATGATCCCGATGCGGGATGGCATAAAATTGTTTACCGCAGTATATGTTCCGAAAGATACTTCCAAAGATTATCCCTTTATGCTGAACCGTACCTGTTACTCAGTGGCTCCTTACGGACCGGATAAATATAAATTATTGTTAGGCCCCTCCCCGGAATTTATGAAAGAAGGTTTCATCTTCGTGTATCAGGACGTGCGTGGAAAACATCACAGTGAAGGGCAATGGGAAGAGATCACTCCCTTTATTGTAAACAAAAAAGGAAAGGAACATGATGAGGCTTCAGATACTTACGATACTGTGGACTGGCTGCTGAAACATCTGAAGCACAATAATGGCAAGGTAGGGGTTTGGGGGATTTCATATCCCGGATTCTTCGCCACCAACGCAGCGCTTTGCGGGAATCCTGCCATTAAAGTGGTGTCTCCGCAGGCTCCCGTAACAAACTGGTTCCTGGGCGATGATACGCATCATAACGGCGCTTTCTTTATCATGGATGAATTCAATTTTGATTACTGGTTTGCGAATTCAACCAATGGCTCCACTAAAAATAATATGCCTTCGTTGGATTTAAAATACAGTGATAATTACAATTTCTTCCTGAATAATATCCCCACCGTTACTGATGTAAATAAGTATTATTATCATCATTTAGTTCGTTTCTGGGATACTATATTGATGCATCCCAATTATGATGCCTGGTGGAAGGCAAGAGATATCCGCAGATTTATGTACCATGTGAAGCCGGCTACCATGCTGGTGGGTGGTTGGTATGATGCAGAAGATCAATGGGGAACGGTACAGACTTATGAAAGCATTGAGCAGAAAAATCCCGGGCATCCGAATATGTTAGTGATGGGTCCCTGGTATCATGGAGGATGGGCGAGTATGAACATGGATCATTTAGGCGATATTCCTTTTGGATTTAATTCAAGCAGGTGGTTCCAAAAGAATGTGGAATTTCCTTATTTCATGCATTATCTGAAAGGCACTCCCATGCCTGATTTG
>SCQT01000024.1 GCA_004322015.1 Chitinophagaceae bacterium | reverse complement strand
CCGATTTTACGAACACGTTCTGCCACTGCGTCTATTATTTCATCCAACTCATTGTATTGTGATTCATACAGCTTGTGCATTTCCATAAAGCTGGGGCATTCAATATTCCAGTGATAATTCCGTGTTTTTGTGTAAAGCACAAATTCGTTTGCCAGCAGTTTGTTCAGTAACAGCGCTACAGCTTTGCTGTTTTCCGCCGTAATTCCAATATTTGCTTTCATAAAAAGTATGTTTAAGAAATTAAAAGATCGTATAATTGTAAAGGTAAGGTTTCCAGGTGAGAAATCCAAAACTACAGGGGTCCCCGGGTTGTTTTCTGGCCTGGCGACTGCTCGAACATAGTATCAATCAGGAGGTCCCTGCCATCGGCTGCGAGGGTGGCCAATTCATCACACCGGTTATTAAAAGGATTGGTGGCGTGGCCTTTTACCCAAACAAATTTTATATGATGCTTTTTATACAATTCCAGAAAACGTAACCAGAGGTCTTTATTTTTCTTTTCTTTGAAATCTTTCTTCACCCAATCAAATACCCATTTTTTTTCTACTGAATTAACGATATACTGACTGTCTGTATAGATCACGATATCCTGTGCATCTTTTTTGACAGCCTCCAGAGCGGTAATAACCCCCATTAATTCCATACGATTATTGGTCGTCAGACGATAGCCGGCTGAGAGTTCTTTCCGGTGCCCCTTCCACATCAGAATAACACCATAGCCTCCGGGACCCGGATTGCCACGTGATGAACCATCGGTGTAAATTGTAATTATATTCTCTGACATGAAAAGCGTTTAATGTTCCAAATTGAAAATTTCCCTTCTGGCAAAATTCATCATCCGAAACCTCGAATGATAATTCCCCACTCTTATCTTTTAATTTTTTCGTCACACCTGTATCACCCCCACATTGAATTTTTCAGTCACCGGTGCATGGTTAGCAGCGGCAAGGCTTTCAGAGATCATCTTTCGGGTATCTAAGGGATCAATGATGGCATCCACCCAGAGACGGGCGGCTGCGTAGTACGGACTAGTCTGCTTATCATATCGTCCGGTTATTTCAGTAAGTAATTTTTTCTCTTCATCCGGTGAAATTCCTTTCCCTTGTTTTTTCAGGGCTGATACCTGGATCTGTAATAACGTTTTAGCGGCCTGTTCTCCACCCATCACAGCTATTTTTGCTGTAGGCCATGCATAAATAAAACGCGGATCATACGCTTTGCCGCACATCGCATAATTCCCCGCACCATAGGAGTTACCTAAAATAATAGTTATCTTAGGCACCACTGAATTGGCGACTGCATTGACTAATTTTGCTCCATCTTTGATGATGCCTGCATGTTCTGACCTGGATCCTACCATAAAGCCTGTAACATCCTGTAAAAAAATAAGTGGTATCTTCTTTTGATTACAGTTCATAACGAACCTGGCAGCTTTGTCTGCACTGTCATTGTAAATAACTCCCCCCATTTGCATCTGACCTGTTTTAGCTTTCACGGTTAAACGCTGATTGGCTACAATACCTGCCGCCCATCCGTCAATGCGTGCATAACCACAAAGAATAGTTTTTCCGTATTCTTCTTTAAATTGCTCGAATTCGGAATTATCTGTAATGCGTTTAACTATTTCCAACATGTCGTAGGGCTTGGTACGGTCTGAAGGGAAAATGCCGTAGATATCTTCAGTTTTTTTTCCGGGTGGAATCGAAGCAGCCCTGTCGAAACCCGCAGTGGGAAGGCTACCCAGCTTTGCCATTATTTTTTTTATCTGGTCCAGACAGTCTTCATCTGTTTTAAATTTATAATCTGCAATGCCTGAGATGGCATTGTGTGTCTCTGCCCCGCCTAATGTGTCCGCGTCTATACTTTCACCGATGGCAGCCTTCACTAAATAAGGACCTGCCAGGAAAATAGAGCCATTGCCCTCCACCATCAGCGTTTCGTCACTCATGATGGGAAGGTATGCCCCCCCGGCCACACAACTTCCCATGACTGCGGCTATTTGAGTAATACCCATTGCGCTCATCCTGGCATTATTATAAAATATCCGTCCGAAATGCTCCTTGTCGGGAAAGATTTCATCCTGCATAGGAAGATAAACACCTGCGCTATCCACTAAGTAAATAACCGGTAAACGGTTTTCCATGGCGATTTCCTGCATCCTGAGATTTTTTTTCCCTGTGATAGGAAACCAGGCACCTGCTTTTACCGTCATATCATTAGCAACGATCACGCATTGCCTTCCACTGACATAACCAATACCGGCCACCGTGCCTCCTGCAGGACAGCCGCCTTCTTCTTCATACATTTCAAACCCTGCGAAAGCGCCTATTTCATTGAATATGGATTCATCATCTACCAGGTATTTGATCCTTTCACGCGGCGTAAGCTTCCCTCTTTGTTTTATCTTTTCCATATTCTTTTTTCCTCCGCCGGAGAAAATTTTTGTCAGGTATTGTTTTACACGACTTACTTCCAATTGCATGTGATCTTCGTTCTGATTATATTCGAGTTCCGGTTTATTCATGTTCACAATTTTTTTGCTATAAAAGTACATGAAATCATTGAAAGGATGTTTGAGTAAAATAGTAACTTTACATGCCGGTGTTTTGATGCGTATTCATCAAACCAATGATTCAGTTAGACAGGTTATAACCTCAAACAGAAACTTTATGATATTGGAAAAAATAACCCGTTTTATTTTTTGCCTTGTTTATTTCCTGCCAGCATCCCCTGTATGCTTTTCACAACAGCTTCCGCCGGGATTAGATAATTATGTCAAAAAGGTTATGCAATCATTTGACGTGCCGGGTGTGAGTATAGCCATTGTTAAAGATGGCACGGTAGTGCTAACTAAAGGATACGGAGTAAAGGAAGCGGGTAAAAATGATCCCGTGGATGCGCATACTTTATTTTGCATTGCCTCCAACAGTAAAGCCTTTACAGCCACAGCCCTCGGTATGCTGGCGGAAGAAGGCAAAATACATTGGGATGATCCCGTGATCAATTATCTCCCCTGGTTCAGAATGAGTAATCCTTATGTGACAACCCACATGACTATCCGTGATCTATTGGTTCATCACAGCGGATTGGGATTGGGCGCCAGTGATTTGTTACAATTCCCACCCTCGGATTATTCCCGAAGGGAAATGACAGAAAAATTACGTTTTGTACCGTTAAAAACGAGCTTCAGGAACAACTTTGCCTATGATAATATCTTATATCTTGTTGCAGGAGAAGTGATACATGCCGCATCAGGAATGACCTGGGAGGAATTTATTAAGAAAAACATTTTGGATAAATCAGGGATGACAGAAAGCGTGGATCGTATTTCACAATTTGACCGGCAAGGTGATGTGGCTGTTTCAAATATCCCTTTCGAAGGTAAGGTAATTCCCAACCCGGGATTTCCTTCAAACGAACTGACAGACGCTTCCAACCCGGCAGGTGGTATAGCCTCTAACGCGGTGGATATGGCCAAATGGCTGATCGCCCAGTTGGATTCCGGCAGGGCGCCCAACGGTGTGCAACTTTTCCATCCGGTAACGACAAATGCTTTGTGGAATCTGGTAACACCAATTCCTGTTTCGCCGGTACCTTCGGCCATAAAGCCTGCTCAAATGAACTTCTCCGGCTATGGATTGGGTTTCTTTTTACAGGATTACCGCGGGTACAAAATGGTGTGGCATACAGGAGGATTATCGGGCTTTGTTTCCAAAGTGACAATGATACCTGCTTTACATCTTGGAATTTGCGTGCTGATCAACCAGGAATCGGGAGCAGCTTTTTCTTCCATTACCAATTATATCCTGGATTATTATATGAAAGCTCAGCCCTTTGACTGGTTGAAAGGCTACGGGGAAGTTTTAGCCAGGGGTAAATCAAATGTAAACGAATACCTTAGTCGTCAGAGATCTGAGCGGGACTCTGTCGCAGGGCCATCTCTTCCATTGGTAAAATATGCGGGTGCTTATCACGATGCCTGGTATGGCGATATTGATATCAGCACGGAAAATGGTCATTTAGTCATGCGATTCAGTCATACACCCGGTCTGACCGGTGATATGGTGCATTGGCAATATGATACTTTTGTGGTACGTTGGCGTGACAGGGAACTGCGGGCAGATGCCTTTGTTACCTTTTCACTCAATCCGGACGGAAGTATTTATGAAGCCCGGATGAAAGCCTTTTCACCGGCCACGGATTTCAGTTATGATTTTCAGGATCTGTTATTGAAACCTGTCGTGCACAATTAAATGTAAAAATAAAATTAAAAGGAGTTAATAATGAAAAAATCAGCTATTCGACCGATGCCGGCGCAT
>SCQT01000276.1 GCA_004322015.1 Chitinophagaceae bacterium | reverse complement strand
GGTAACCCGACTCCGGTGAGAAATGCCAGCGAGAGGGATGAGGATAGTCCTCCAAACAGGCTGAGCCATAGTGTGTTTCGTTTTAAAGGCTGGCTGATAAGCAGTTCAATAAATTCGGCGCTGTTATAAATGTAAATGGTGGAAAAAATAATGCAGATCAACGGTACCAATAACAATACCAGGTTCATCAGGCTCACTAATCCTTTGGAAGAGCTGGTTTCCAGGTTGAACAGGCTTAAGGATATTATCAGCAAAACTACAGTGTATATGATCACTACCTTGTTCTGAATGATATCCACAAATACATATTTCAATATTTTTTTCATGGCGGAAAAGCTGATTTGTTTTAAGATCTTAGTGATTGTATATTCATGGACCAATTAGGAACGTAGGCATTTGATAATATTTTTTCTCTGTCCGTTTCTCTGTCCGTTTCCCTGCCAGTTCTGTCGCTCATCATTTTGGCAACGGCTCTGGATAATTTTTGCTCACCGCTTTCTTCTCTTAACTGTTCAAATGTCTTTTCAAAAAGGAATCTGCCTTCATTCATATAAATGATCTTATTTACTAAATCATCCAGTTCGCTTAAAATATGAGAAGTGATGATGATTAATTTTCCTTTTTCCTTTTCACGGAGGATCTTTTCTTTCAACGTCTCCGAAGACAACGGATCCAGCCCCGCCGTAGGCTCGTCCAGGATCAGCGCCTCCGGTTTGAACATAAAAGCCAGTGCAGCGCTCACTTTTTGTGTGGTTCCTCCTGAAAGGGTACGCATTTTTTTTGACAGGATATGATTCAGGCCGAATTGATAGAGGAGCTCTTCGTCGGGGGTATTTCCGTCTGTATTCCGGATGTCCTGCATCATGTGGATCAGATGGGCTATGGTCATATTTTCCGGATAACGTCCTATTTGCGGCATATAGCCGATATATTCGCGGTATCGCCATTCTTTGTTGACAATTTTATTATTGAATAAAACGTCTCCGCTGTCAGGCAGGACCATCCCGAGAATGGATTTTATCAGCGTCGTTTTTCCGCTTCCGTTAGGACCGATCAGCGCCACACAGTCCCCTTCTTCAAAACGGACGTTGATATGATCCAATACCTGAAGTTTCCCGAATTTTTTAGATATATTTTTTAGCTGGATCATAATGGTAAAGGTTTCATATATGGTTTATTGTCTTCTAGATTTTTAGGGATGATGCCCGGCAACAGCTTTTCCGTTTCGTCTAACAGATCTGCGATCAGGCTTCTGAAAAGCATTAAAGCTGCCGGGTTTGATTCAATGATCATACCATACATGCTTACAGGATGATAGGGCTGGTCGCCGACCCCGTCATGATTCAGGTCATAACCCTGATATTTATCCCAATAATTTCCGTTAAATGTATTGTCAATAAAAGAACCGTTGGTAGCCACATCAAAGGTGTTATTCATAAAATTATTATGGGATACCCTGCTGCTAATTGTACTGGAGCTGATTTTGATGGCATAACCGTTGTCAATAAACCTGTTCTTATAGAGATTTAAACGGGTACAGCTTTCTATCTGTACTGCAATGGTATTACGTGTGAAAAGATTACCTGAAATTTCACTGTTCGAAATTTCTTTTAAGAGAAGTCCGTAGGCCGCTCCCCCCCAGTTGTCTTTAAAAATATTATGGATCATTTGGACATCATGGGTGTACATCACCGCCACTCCGGCATGATTGTCTTTGAATGTATTATCAATATACTTGTCTCCTTCAGAGAACATAAAATGGAGCCCGTACCGGATATTATTCTGGCTGAGATTACCTGAGATCAGTGAATGAGTGACAAACTCAAAATAAATACCATCCCGGTGCCCCTTAATGGCATTCCCGATGATTAATAAACTGTCCGAATGCCAGCAATGGATACCATTGCCTCCTAAAACTTCATCCTTAATATGGGAGGTTATGTTATTATTTTTTAAGGTACAATTTCTGGAGTATTGGCAATAGATGCTGAAGGTGTTATTGTCCAGCCTGTTGTTTTGCACGGTCACGCGGTCACTGTTGATGATGAATATCCCCGCTAACTCTCGTATTTCTCCGGCCCCTGAATTAATGATATGAAACCCGTCCAGCACAACGCCATTGGCCTGAATGCTGATGACCGTCCCCTTTTTCTCTGCGTCAATAGTGGGGTAGTGGATGCCCTTCAGATAAAGTGTTTTATTGATCTGAATTTCATGTTCTCTGTATATTCCCGGCCCCACCACAATGGTATCTCCTTGTTGTGCCACATTGATCGCATGCTGAATGGCTTCATGATGATTGCTCTCCCGGACATAAATAGTTTTGGCTGAAACACCGGTGGCATTCAGAATAAATATCAAAGACAGTAATATAAAAAGAAATGCTTTCATTATTGGGCATATAATTGTTGCAATGATATTTGTTTCCCATGTACCCGGTTCTTCACTGTCTGCAATTGATTTTCATTTTGGAAAGCAGCTACATCGCCATTCATGGGTGAATGGAGCTCGTTACTCTTTAACAGTAAAGCCTCCGAAGCTTTGATAAAATTATGCGGAGCGGTATAATTCACCAGATAAACTTCTTCGATCTGATTGGTATCTGTTTTTTCTTTCCTGAATTGTGTAAGACAATGCAGATCATCAAATTTATAGATCTTTCCCTTTTTAGTAATGATCTCAGCGCCGAAATGGTCATCAATAAAGGTCATACTGCAATAATCACAATTATCTTTGCCTAAGGCTATAAGTTTGGGCCCGCGGTTGCATCCTGCCAACAGCAATACGCACAGCGCGGCAGCTACGCCCAGGGTCCGTTTCTGAACGGATATTTTTTTCTTCCTCTTATAATAAGGTAGAAAAGAGGCTATCATCAGGACCAACCCTGAGCCAAAGAAGAGTATCCCCCCTATATGAGGCATGGATAAGGCTGTGAAATTCAGTAATTGTTTATAGCCTAAAAACGGCGGATCATATACCATGCCGGGTATTTGAATAGCAGCGCTGGGATCCAGATTGTGTCCGTAATTATGTTCCCATCTGTGGAAATCCAACATAGCGATGACTCCGAAAACCGCAAATAAAATGAATAAAGCATTCAGCCATTTCTTTTTATTGATCAACAGAACTGCAAAACAAAAGAGCGCAAAGAATCCTATCAGATAGGGTAATACGGTGAATTCAATGAAATCTTTTGTATGTAAAGTTTTCATGCCTATATAATGGTTCAGATCATTGATGATATCCACATTACCTGCCAGTTTATGCGGATAGATCAATAGCGTTAAGCCCTCCGGATATTGCGGTGCGTCCAGATCAATGACCCAAAGCGGAATAAAGATTGCTGCTATGAGCATGATGCCGCTTAATGCAAGCAATATTTTTTGATAACCGCTTAATTGATTCGTTTTCATGGTATGTTCTTTAAAAAACCAACAGGCTTTTTAATCAGCCTGTTGGTTGAGGATATCATTTGGTTTCTTCAATTCCGACGACTGC
>SCQT01000286.1 GCA_004322015.1 Chitinophagaceae bacterium | reverse complement strand
GATCGACAAGGTGGCCACGCGCCAGGAAACCAGCGGCGCCGATGTCTCGCGCCAGGGCGTGCAGCGTGACCTGCTGCCGCTGGTGGAGGGCACCACGGTCTCGACGAAATACGGCATGGTCAAGACCGACCACATCCTGTTCATTGCCTCCGGAGCCTTTCACCTGGCCAAGCCCAGTGATCTGATTCCCGAGCTGCAGGGGCGCTTTCCGATTCGCGTTGAACTCGGCTCGCTGTCGGTGCAGGATTTCGAGGCCATCCTCACGCAGACGCACGCGAGCCTGGTCAAGCAGTACCAGGCGCTGCTGGCCACCGAAGGCGTGACGCTGGAGTTCACGCCCGAGGGCATCACGCGCCTGGCGCAGATCGCGTACGACGTGAACGAGCGCACCGAGAACA
This sequence comes from Chitinophagaceae bacterium, assembly GCA_004322015.1. GTDB lineage: Bacteria > Bacteroidota > Bacteroidia > Chitinophagales > Chitinophagaceae > FW021-bin31. Next base: position 3,076 of record SCQT01000286.1, on the reverse strand, counting down.
TCGGCGCGCGGCGCCTGGCCACCGTCATGGAACGGCTCCTGGATGAGGTGAGTTTCGATGCCACGCGCCTCTCGGGGCAGACCGTGGTGATCGATGGGGCGCTCGTCGATGCGCGCCTTGCGTCGCTCAGTGCCAACGAGGACCTGTCGCGCTACATCCTGTGACGAGCCGGAGCTGACTTCGGCCGTGCTTCATGGATCACATGCGCTATGTGGTCCAAACTCTTGACTATCAAGGTTTTTCTAGTCCCTCGTGTTGAATATGAGGCGCTAAACCTTTGATTTCATTCGTGAATTTTCCGGGCTTGTCCCCTTGCGCAGCCTCACTTTCCTGCTACAGTGCAAAAAGGTGCAATGAAGTGGTAAAAAGTGCCGTTACCACCCCTCAAAGGGGGTTGTTGCGGCGGGTGTCGGTTCGAAGGGTTCAATTCCGTGTTCCAAGGTGCGTCTTCGCTCAGTCTGGATGCCAAGGGGCGTTTATCGGTCCCTACGCGCCACCGCGACGCGTTGGCGCTGGATGCGGCGGGCCAGCTCACGATCACCAAGCATCCTGATGGCTGCCTGATGGTGTTCCCGCGTCCGGCGTGGGAGGCCTTCAGCGCGCGCATTGCCCAGCTGCCCATGCAGGCGCAGTGGTGGAAGCGGATCTTCCTTGGCAACGCCATGGACGTGGAAATGGATGGCACGGGCCGGGTGCTGGTCTCGCCGGAATTGCGTGCCGCGGCCGGCCTGGTCAAGGAGGCGGTGCTGCTGGGCATGGGCACGCACTTCGAACTCTGGGACAGGGCCACCTACGAGGCCAAGGAAGCTGCGGCCATGCAGGCACAGATGCCTGATGTGTTCAAGGACTTCTCTTTCTGAGAGTGGCAAGTGAATCCGGGACAGCCACACACCACCGTCCTGCTCGAAGAGGCGGTTGCCGCCCTCGTGGGCGAGGTGCGTGCGCCCAATGCCGTCTTCATCGATGGCACCTTCGGGCGCGGCGGGCATTCGCGGCGCATTCTCGAGTGCGTCGGGCCGGGCGCGCGGCTGGTGGCGTTTGACAAGGATCCGGAAGCGCTCGCGGCGGCCTCGTCCATCCAGGATGCGCGGTTTTCCATCCGCCAGGGCAGCTTCACGCAGCTCGTGGAGTTTGCCGTGGGCAGCGTGGCGGGCGTGCTGCTGGATCTGGGCGTGAGTTCGCCGCAGATCGACGCACCCGAACGAGGTTTCAGTTTCCGGTTTGATGGGCCGCTCGACATGCGCATGGATCCCACGCGCGGCGAGAGCGTGGGGCAGTGGCTGGCGCACGCCGAGCCGTCGGCAATAGCGGAGGTGATACGTGACTATGGTGAAGAACGGTTTGCTGGCGCCATTGCAAAGGCGATTGTTGCTCGGCGCGAGAAGCAGGGGCCTGTTCAGACCACTGCCGAGCTCGCCCACCTCGTGGCTGGCGCGGTCCGCACACGCGAGCGCGGGCAGAATCCCGCGACACGCACCTTTCAGGCTCTTCGGATTTTCATCAATGCCGAACTCGAGGACCTCCGGCAGGCGCTAGAGGCGAGCCTGCGTGTGCTCGCGCCGCGCGGGCGCCTGGTGGTGATCAGCTTTCATTCGCTGGAAGACCGCATCGTCAAGCAGTTCATGGCCAGCCATTCGCGCGAAGTGGTGGACAGGCACGCCCCGTTTGCCGCGCCCCGGGCCATGCCGTTCAGGATACTGGGGCGCTTCAAGCCCGGCGCGGACGAACTCGCGGCCAACCCCCGGGCGCGCAGTGCCGTGATGCGCGTGGCCGAGCGCACGGAGGCCGCGGCATGACGCGGATCAGCATCGCGCTGCTGCTGGCCGTGATGGCGAGCAGCATCTGGCTCGTGCGGGTGCAGTACGAATCGCGGCGCCTCAGCACCGAGTGGCACCGCGTCAGTGTCGAGGCGCGCCAGCTCGAGGTGGAGCACCAGCGCCTGCTGGTGGAAAAGCGCGCGCAGGCCACGCCGCTGCGTGTGGAGCGCCTGGCGAGCGACAAGCTCCGGATGCGCACGCCCACGCCGGCCACGACGCTGTATGTGGCCGCCGATGGCAGTTCGCTCGAACCCGCCGCGGGAGGCAAGCCGTGAGCCGGCGCCGCGTCAATTACGTCTCCAGCCCCCTGCTGGCGGCGCGCACGCCTGTCTGGCGCAGCAAGTTCGTCGTGGCCCTCGTGGGATTCGGCTTTGTCGCGCTGGCCGCGCGCGCCACCTATGTACAGGTCATTCACAGCGATTTCTTCAAACGTCAGGGCGAAGTGCGCTTCGTGCGCACGATCGAATTGCCCGCGTATCGCGGCCGCCTGCTCGATCGCAACGGTCTGATCCTCGCCTCCAGCGTGCCCGCGGCGAGCATCTGGGCCATCCCCGAGGACGTGGACGACCAGCAGCCCACGGTGCGCGAGCGGCTCAAGCAGGCGGCGCAGCTCATGGACATGCCGCTGGACAGGTTGCTGGCCCGGTTCAGCGACGAGGACAAGAGCTTCGTCTGGATCAAGCGCCAGCTCGACTGGGATGTGGGCCAGAAGATCATGGCGCTCGGTATCAAGGGCATCTACCTGCGCAAGGAATACAAGCGCGAGTATCCCGAGGGTGAGTCGGTGGCGCACGTCGTGGGCTTCACCAATGTGGAAGACCATGGCCAGGAAGGCATGGAGCTGGCCTTCGACAGCGAGCTGGCGGGCAAGGCCGGGTCGCTGCGCGTGATCAAGGACGGGCGCGGGCGCGTTGTCCAGGGCATCGGTGCCGAGACGCCGCCCGAGGATGGGCGCGACATTCAGCTGTCGATCGACAGCAAGGTGCAGTTCTTCGCCTACCAGAAGCTGCGCGATACGGTGATTGCCAACAAGGCCAAGGCGGGCAGCGTCGTGGTGCTCGATGCCCATACGGGCGAGGTGCTGGCATTGACCAACTACCCGAGCTACGACCCGGCCGACCGACGCCGACTCACGGGTGAGCAATTGCGCAACCGTGCGCTGACTGACACCTTCGAGCCCGGCTCCACGATGAAGCCCATCACCATAGGCACGGCGCTGGAGCTCGGACGCGTCAAGCACGACACCATCATCGATACCA